>JAGOBX010000189.1 GCA_017999075.1 Candidatus Babelota bacterium
GATTTCCATCAAATCCATATCGTTGTTTTCATTTTTTTCTTGGAAACTTACCGTAAATATTTTTGTATATGTCGCCTTTTTAATTTTAAAAATTACCTTAATTCTATCGCTCTTTCTTACTTTTTCGCGAAACGGATAAATTTCTATCGTAATTTTTTTTTGATTACTTATTTGATTGTTAGAACTCTCAATCAAAAAATTATTTCTTACTTTTAATTTTTCTTCAACCATTTTTCAATTTTTAAAATCCATAATAAAAATTTTCTTGACTTTTTACGTCAATTTTTAACAGCAAAACTTTGACTTTTTTTGTCAATTTCCACTTCAAAAAATTTGCGTTTTTTTGTCAATGTTTAACATCAAATCTTTCATCAAATTTTTTGAAAAACAATTCTTTTTCAATTATTTTTCTACCCTCATCTCGACAATCATATTTATAACAATCATATATTGCTTGGCTGTAATAGTTTCTTATTTTTACATTTTTCCCTGCGACATCCTCAATAATTTCATCATAAATAATCTCATAAAATTTAAAAAATTCTTCCAATTCAGCATCTTCAATATCTTCATTTTTGATTTCAATTTTTAGGATATTATTTTCATCTTGAACACCACACACATCGTTTTTTTCTTGCGCTTTACTGTCAAACTCAACAGCTAAAATTTGCGTTTTTTTGTCAACATTCTCCGAAATAATTTCTTGCGTTTTTTTGTCAAATTCAGTATCAGTAATTTGCGTTTCTATATGGGTTTCTTCTACAATATTTATTCCAACTTTATCCGAATATTCCATATTTTTTTTATCACAATTTTCAATACTGTGGATTTTTTCTTTTTCATCACTTTGCGTTTTTTTGTCAATTTCAACATCTGCATCTTGCGTTTTTTTATCAATTATTTTTACTAAAACATTGCGCAAATCTGTGATTTTTCCGCTAAATTCTTCACTTTCATTAATTTTATTTTCTTCATTTTCAATAATTGAATTTTCAATGTTTTCAAGTTTTTCAAGATTTTCGATTGAATTATTTTGAACGGAAATTACCTGAGTATCCGCATCATACGGCACGAGGTTACCGTCTTTATCAAACACAGACTTCGCGCCTTTTGTCCATCGCCGCATCAACGCATACTCGGTTTTGATACGGACATCTGGGCAAACAATACCCATTGACTCAATCATTATTTTGCTAATGTTTTCCGCCTCAAATTTATGGTTGCAATTTTCAATAGGCAGCTCTACAATCACTTCGTCGTGGATAAAAGCAACACCCCTATAACCTCGCTTTATCAAATTATATAACGCTATCTTCGCGCCATCCGCGGCCAGTCCCTGGAACTGTGTGTTTTTAGAATCACAATACCCAACACGCGCGCGAACTCTTCCGGTCAGGGTTATTGCCGGCGCGATATCATCTATGATTGCTCGTAATAATTCAGAGCTTCCTGATTGGGTATAAATATTTCCGGTAAACTCGTTTTTGCGCTCAAAAACCATTTCATTAAGCAATCCCCAAGCCCAATTTTTTTCAGCGTCTGTATATTTCCTTTCGTATTGTTTAGTGTGCGTATTTCCTGCCACAATCCCCATGAATGCAGCGCAGGCGTATGTGTTATTCCGCCCAGTTTCTTCATTGTAGGAAGAAAAATCATACCTTTTTTCAAGCTTTTCGCATGATAAAAACTCAGCCATTTCTGGGAATGTATCAAGCCAGATGCGTTTTAACTCTCCGCATCGTTCGAGAGTCAACCCAAGCCCGGAGATTATGCGAAACGTTTCCGAACCCATACCGCCTGGAAAGCCAAAATTGCATGCTTTTGCTGTTTTTCGTTCATCATCGGTTATTTCCGATATTGTTTTCTGATAAATCTTTGATGCAAACCAGCGGTGCAAATCATCATCATTGTTTATCAAATCACGCATTACAGATTTGCCATAAATTATAAAGCATACTTGCGCAAGCGCAACCAGCTCAAGTTGTCTGTAATCAACGGCCAAAAAATAATAACCATCGGCAGGCACAAAGCAGCCGCGGATATTTCCCTTTGTAGGTAAATTTTGTAAATTTGGATTTGAACAAGATGCACGCCCCGTAACTTTAAGAAGGTCGTAATATGCGTAAATTTTTTCAGCATGGAATTTAGAAAGGAAAGTAGACAGATTTTTTTCGCATTTTTTATAGCCAACATACGCCTTAACAAAAGGTATATTAATATAAGGCTTTAAATCATCAGCGCATTGAGTTATTTTATTTGTTTTATCTGTTACCGGCAGTTTAATATTATATTCATTTTGTATAGAATTCATTATATCATTATATTTTACAGTGCAGCCTTTTTGCCCCGGCTCAAACCCTGATTTTTTTAATTCACACAGATATTGCATATATTGCTGCTTGATTTCTGCTTCTGTTTTAATTACATGTCGAATATCCACACATATTCCGCGTGTCATTATGTTTCCCAATGCGACATCACCCATTAACTGAATAGTATGCGTAAGCGGCCCGAAGTTTGTTGGCAATTTATATTCACTGATAATTTCAGTGCTCTCTTTCAGTAAGCGCTCTGTTGTTAGGTATGTCGCTATAGCGTCTTTTACTGCATAATCAATATAAACAGTAGGAATGTCATTATAGCGGACTGTTTTATCAGGATTCAAGTATTGCTCGAAATTCGTTCTTACCTCGTTGCCGCAGGCATCCATGGTGTCCTTGGTCAATTCAATTCCAAGAATATCTTGGCTTAAGATATCGAGCCGATACTTATGCGGCACGATACCTTTTTGGGCAATACCAATTAGCCGGTATAATATGCCCGGATCAATTATTTTACCACTTTCAATCTGGGCGCTGAAATCATAACCTGTCAGCTTGGACAACACGGCTATATCAAATTTAGCGTTCTGCATATAAATCGTTGAATCACGGTGAGCTTCCAGGAATTCCAGGGCATACTTCCTTGTCAACAAATACGCGGCATTTCCATTAAACACAGTGCCAATAACAAACTCAGGAACATAACCATCACGGACACTCTCAGTTTCGGTATCGATGGCAAAGACTGGTCCAATATATCCGGGCTGTGTTTGGGCAGGCACTTCTGCGTTTAGCCATGGCTTCCAAACAGTTACAGGATACGCTTTACCATCAAACAGGACACTTATATCATTGCTTTTCTTATTACTGTCCTTATTAAAATGCGGCTTATTCGAAGTCATAATTATTACCTCCATTAGCTACCGGCGCTTCTTCCGGCAAACCCTCAGAATTTCCCTTATCTACCGCAACTACCGAATCGCTTTCCTTACCTATAATTTCTGGTATGAAATTTTTTAAAAGATTTTTTTGTTCAGAAAAATCTGGGTCTGTTTTTGATTCGGTAGTTGCGGTAGTTTCTGTGGCGCTGTGTTTTATGTGGGTTTCAGTGCCCGCAACTACTACCGAACTATGTTTTTTTGCTTCCTGAGATTCGGAAATCGGGCTGATTTCTTCAATTTTCGCCGGTAAAACAGGTGTTATATCGGTTTTATCAGGTATGATTATAGGTGCCGCTGTTTCCATAAATGCCCATTCGAATCCATTATGTGTTTTGTTTTCCCGATTTTTAAGCATAAAAAAACGCCCGCCCTCGCCCGTTCCGGAACCTGTGCTTATGGAAGTTTCTTCGTAGCGGCGGAAAATATTCCCTATGTATATAGCTTTCCCGTGGTTGCGTTTATTCATTAGGTCAGGCAGTAGTTGCTTGGATTCCGCGAGAATCGCCCAATCCTTGGGCTCCTTAAATTCGTTCGGATTACCAAGAGCCAACTCAAGCAAGTCTTGAAGTTCCGCGTTCATTTCATTTTCTGATTCCTCCATATTCGAAAGAAACTTATCATAGCCGCTGCACATAAGAATTCCCCCTATAGTCTCTGCCCATATATTACAGCGATGATTAACATCATTACGGATCGGCATACCTTGTTGTTTGAAAATTTCTATCATTCCGCGCAGTTCGGCGATAATATCTGTTCTGTGTTTAGTAATAAAACCATCAATATCTTTTGTTGCCCCGAACTTCCTTTTGCGTGGATTCCCTCCGTAATATAAATTAACAGGAATCGTACGTGTGATTAAATCTCGGCAGAGTTGTGCATCATTCATCGTATATAAAAACAAACAGTTGTTTAATTTCTCAAAAAATTTGCTAAACCCTAATATTCGTGTGCTTATACGCGGTAGAGTCATACACTTTTCAAGAAATGGTGAGCTGATTACTCGAACGCGCTTACTTGTTTTTGCATTGTCAACAATAATTGTCCGGAAACCTTTTATTAAATTAGACCCTATCCGTTTTTCGAATTCGACCTCGTCTTCTATATAATTGACAGCGTCTGCCTTAGCATTTTCTGTTATTGTATATGAGATAAATGCTAATTGGCTTTTACCTATTCCCGGTTGATTCCCGTTAAACACAACACCGGGGCGTGTGCCTATAAAATGATTTGGGAGTTGTGTGTCAATAAGGTGTCCAATATAATTATGTTTGTCCGCTTCACATTTCCAGCAAAAGTCTTTCAGCAGCGTTTCAAGATATACTTTCTCATACGAAATTCTATCGTCTGAGCCAAGCACATAAATTTTTTCTGCGGAATTATATCCCTTTTTTACAAGCGTAAAACTGGAAGAATAAACCGGCTCATTTGATATTGTTTCTATTTGGTGGTAGTTTTCTTTTATTTCAGGAGATTCTATGTACGCTTGCGTTTTATCAAGTGGTAAGATTTTAGCTTCGCTATTTAATTCTTTGCCGACTTTTTTTATCTCGATATACTCAAAACAACTTTGGAATAAAGAACGGCATTTAGTTGCTGTATCAATAACGCGATATTTTTTATTATTTATTTGTAATAAAAAATCTCCATACGAAAATATATTTGCTTTTGATAGCAATGTTTCAGTTATCATTCGGAAGAGATCGCCCACTACTTGGGCGTGGGAAGAAAATATTATTGTTTCCTTTTCCGACAATATATTTTTATAGACAACATTTAAATTTTGTAAAATTTTCGGTTGAATATCTTTATCTATGATATATTTGAATAAATTTAGCAGAGAATATGTCTTCGGCTTATTCCCGCAGCCTTTCCAACAAGTTCCAATAAAATCTTTTAATTCGTGAGATTGTGTCGTAGCGGGTTCATTGTGATATGCGCAAGAAGCTGTCTTGATCTTAACATTGCCAAATATATTTTTATAGTAATTATAATACGGCTCGATTCGCAATGAATTTATAATTTCTTTCAGGTCTTGAATACTATAGCTTTTTGCCGACGATATTATCTGCTTAACAGCTAAGTTGTTATGCGGTAAGACATATCCGACAGGATATGTAAAGCCAAAGGAATCGTAAGCATAAGGAATAAATAGCAGTGTTGATAAATCTTTATAGATATTTTTGATTTTATCTAAATCGGTAGCATTCGTATAAGATTTATTAAGTTCGATTATTAGATTAAACCCTATTCCAAAATCACTAATTTCGCAACATGGAAATAATCCTGTTAAAAAATTAATAATTTTAGTATCGTTGATTGTAGCGGTATTAAATATATCTTTTAATACAGTAAAACATAGTTTTTCAATAGATTTTATTGTCTTACTGGCGCTATTTATTATTTGTTCACCTCCAGTAATTCCGCCATTTATAAATTTTTCATATGTGCTTGCGCCGTCCATTAATAGTGTGAAGGATTTAGGAGTTGCTGGGGGGTCGGTCGAGTTTTGAGATATATTGATTGTTGTGTCCGAATGATTTACAGAAGTAATTTGATATAAACTTTGATTTGTAACCATACTTGTTTTAGTGTAAGCAGTTTTTAAATTATTTACATTGCTCGGTTTCTTATATCTTGGTGCATTCATTTGTCCATTTTTTAAAATAATATCGCAGTTTTTAACTTTTAATTTAAATCTTGCAACAAGAATTTCAATTTGTTCGGTTGTGTTTTTTTTACTTTCAATGTTTTCTAAAATTTCTGATAAATTTGGTGCGGAGAATGTATTCGTGGCGGAATCAAAAATTAAAAATGAATTGTTAGTGTCAAAATCCTGCATGCAGATTGGCACAGTTACTACATCACCATATTCGGCGACGTCGTTTATATAGTTGCATTTGGGATAAACTTGTTTCAAAAATATCAATCCTTGCTCGGATAAATCATCAATTTCCTTCAAAAAACGAAAAACAACTTTTCGCAAAGATGCCGCGTTAACAGCGCTTTTAAAAAATAACCATGTTTGTATTTCGGTTTCGCTGGTTTTTAAATAAGATAAATTCAGACCAAATTTTTCGAATTGTTCGGAAACCAATTTTATTTCTTCATGCATTAATGATTGACTTTGTTGCTCACAAGAGAATTCAAGAACTGCTGCAAAGCAGTGCTTGTTATCGTTAAATAAATAAGTACCGAGCCTTTCTTTGTTTTTTAGAGCTTGTTCAATATTTTTTTCAGTTGGTGCCATATATAATTTATATACACACTCGCGACAGCTGATTTTATTGCCCACAAAATATTTACTTTTACAACAGTTTTTCCTAAATCGATTTGCGCATTTAATAACGTTTATTTTTTTGCCTTCTTTATCAGTTATTATGGTTGTAAACATTTTTTTATCTCTAAAAAATAGTTGTTTTATCGCGTTTATATCCTCATTTGTTTTTTCTATTTCCATTTCTTTTCCCGTTTCTTTTTTTATATCGTTTTCATTTTCCATTTCTTTCTCCTTTTTATTTTTTAAAAAAAATTTAAATTAACTTTTTAGTTTTAATTTATGCAAACAATAAATAATAAACTGTAATAAAAAAAGTTTTTAGCGATGACGTTTTTTTTTTTTGAAAAAAAAATCCTTTTTCTTTTTAAAAATTAGATT
>JAGOBX010000190.1 GCA_017999075.1 Candidatus Babelota bacterium
AATTCCTGAATCTTCCCGAATTGCTGTTTGTTTCAACAAGCACTACAGGAATCGAACACGAGCTGTTTGTGCTCGCAATATTATTGTTTATCAGGTAAACCAGCATAGTATCTGAAGTGTTTGGGTTCAAATCAACTGCCGCAGCTTCAATGTAAATATTAGAGTTAGGCAGAATGTCGCTGTTCAGAGCTGAAGTGTAATTTGATTCTTTGAATTCTATGTTTGTTATGTTTGCAGGAGATACAGAGTTTTGTATTGTAATGGTATCTGTTTGAGTATCGCTGCCTGAATTTCCCGCAGCTTCAATTGTAATAATAGTTCCGGCATTTACAGCATACAAATAGCGTTCGTTAATATCAGAATAATTTGCTATTTTGAAATAACCTTGAAATTTACCTGAATTTTCTTCTGTTTCTGTTAGTATTAAAGTTATTCCGTTTTCGTCGTCTGAAGAAAATGCGCGGCATATTAAAGTATCTATTGTTATAGAATTACCGTCTCTGCCGTTTGCTTCAACATATAAAAATGAATTCGTACTGATATTTCCATATAATGCTGATGAATAATTTGAAACCATAAATCTTATATTGTCTAAAACAATAGGAAAAGAAGGAATTGTTACTTTGATTGTATCAGATTTAGTTAAAGCTGTAACAGTTAAAGTGTCGCCGTAATTTGACTTTAATAATCCGATTGTTTTATTTGTAACATCTCCGAGTTGAGCTGTACCTCTGAATTTTCCGCTGTTTCCATTAGTTTCATATAAAGTTATTGGAATAGAACAATTTGTGTTTGAAGAAGAAATATTGTTATTTGTTAAATAAGCAATTAAAGTATCTGAAGTGTTCGGATTTAAATCTAATGCGATTGCTTCTATATATAATTTTGAATTTGGTAAAAGTTCATTTGATAAGTCTGATGTATAATCGGAATTTTTAAATTCTATATTTGCTACCTGAACAGGAGATTGAGAATATTGAATTGTGATTTTATTTGTTAAAGTTTCTGAACCGTCATAGCTTAAAGCGTAAACTGAAATTTCTGAACCAGGCATATATGCTTTTAAATAATCAAAAAAATCGTCGCTGAAAGTTGATAAAGTGAAAAAACCTCTTAATCGTCCAGTATTATTGGAGGTTTCAGTTAGAGAAATGTTTATTCCAGCAGGATCTTCGGTAGATATGGCCCTGCATACAAGAGTATCAACAGTTAAAGGATTTGCATCAACACCATTTATTTCAATATAAATATTTGAATTCGGACCAATATGGCCGGTTAATTCTTCAGAGTAAGTTGAATTCATAAAACGTATGTTATCAAGAAAAGTTTCAGGAGGTCTTGGAATTGTAATATGGGCAATGTGCGATTTATCTGAAACAATTACTGTTAAACTGTCGCCGTAATAAGCTTTCAATAATCCTATTGTTTTATTAGTAGCGTCTCCAAGATTTGCAGTGTTTCTGAATATGCCTGCATTACTGTTTATTTCAGTTAATATTATAGGAATTGAACATGACGGATTTGTTTGAGATATAGAATTGTTTATAACATAAACCATCATAGTGTCAATAGTATTTGAATTTAAATCTACTGCAGCAGCTTCGATGTATAATGTTGAGCTTGGAAGTATCTCTGATGTAAGCGTTGAAGTATAATTATTTTCACGGAATTCAACATTATTTATAACAACAGGAGATGTAGGTAATTGAATTATGATTTCGTCAGTTCTTGTATCAGTTCCTGTAGAATTAGTAGCTTTTACTGTAATGGTACATCCTGATAAAACTGCTTTTAAATAATCACGTATATCATCAGAAAAATTTAATAGTTTAAAAGCTCCTCTGTATTGACCGCTGTTTTTTTCTGTTTCTATCAGTGTTAATGTTATTCCTGTAGTATCTTCTGAAGAATAAGCTATGCAAAGCATTGTATCGATTGTTAGATCGCTGCCGTCTGAACCTCGAGCTTCAATGTATAGCATATATTCTGGAGGCACGCTTCCTGAAAGTTCAGAATTATAGTCTGATTGCATAAACCGTAAACTATTAAGATTTAATGGTTGTTTGATTGAAGCGACTTGTATATATCTTGGATGCGGGTTCATTGAAGTAGTATCGCAAGCCGGATCATTTATTTCGATTTTTATTGAATCTCCTGCTGAAACACCTAATTCACTTCGTGTAATATTGGAAAAATCAGCTAATTTGAATTCACCGTAATATTTTCCTGAGTTTATACTTGATTCTGTTAATGTTATTGTAATATATTCGCCTGCTGCTGCAGATTCATTGGTGATTTTAATTGATGTTGTGTCTGCGATAGCATTGTTTCCATAATCTCCTATAGCTTCAAGATATATTGATGAGTTATTTTCAATATTTCCAAAGTTAGGTATTGGTGAAGTTTGACCTGAAGATAAATATGCGTTTAATGCGTATAGAAACGTGGGAGATTTAGGGATTCCTATTGATAATGAAGAACGTATTGAGGTATCATTATATAAAGTCAATGAAATGATATCTCCGGGCAACCCTAAAATATAATTGTTTCCATTATCAGTAAAATAATATATTTTAGGTTGTGGAGTTTGAGCGCTTATTTTATAAATTTCACTTCCTACGGCTGTTTCGGTCAGCATAATAGTTATACTGTCATCAGATACGCCTGTTATGGAATTTAAATTTCTATGGATAGTTATAAGTTTTGTATCAGTTAAAACCGCAGCTGAAGCATTTTCTGCAGCTGTCAGTTTTATATACATATTGTCTCCTGGAACTAAATCGCTGCTCAATTCAACGTCAGTTGAAGAATTTGAATAAAATTTTAAACTTAAAACATATTGATCTTCAGGTTGTTTGTAATTCTCAACATATAATCTTGTTAATGCGCTGTCTCCAGTAACTCTTCCGAAAATTTGTATTGTGTCAGGACGCAACGCTTCAAGTTCTGATCTTCCGTCGTATTTATTAACTACTATTTGTTTTATAACAGGTATTGAAACCCAGTTTTTATAAATGTTTGAATTAATTTCTGTTTCTAATAATGTGACAGTTATGGAATCTCTTGAACCTTCTGAATATAACGTGATGTTCAAAGTATCTCTTAATATGTCATTAGCATAAGGATAAGTATCTGATATTGCTTGTAAATCATATGCTTCGGCTTCTAAATACATATAACTGTATGCTGGTTCGAATGATATTTTTGTATTTGTTATTAAATTGGAATAACCTGAATCTCGATAAATTTTTATCGGACTTTTTAAACGCTCTGGAGTTATTTCAAAAGCAACCTGACGCTTTACTTCTATGCCTGGAGGAGAAGAAGTTGGAAGCATTGAATAAGGATCAAGAACTTTTACTTCAATCCAATCTCTTTTACTTGCCTCCACTCTGCCGCTTATTTGGATTCCTGCTTCATTCATATCAATTACGTAAATTGCAGTTCTGTATATTCCGGAATGTTTTTCAGTTTCGATAAGTTCATATATTGTATCCTGAGAAGCATCGCTTCTTTCAGTAGAACTTTGAACACTTATTTTTATAGTATCAGCCAGAAGATTACTGCTTGTGTTTTTATCTGCTGAAATTTCTAAGTAAATGTAATCTCCTAATTTCACAGGAGAAAATTTTGTGGATGAATAGCTTGAAGATTCTTTTAAACTTACGGAAAAAAATGATGTAGGAGGCATATATACCGCAGTATATACAGTATCGGCTCCGTTTTTTAATAAAAAATTGTAATCTGCAGGAGTTATATTATAATATTTTGTGTCGCAGAATGCTAAAACTATCTGAGTCGCAGGGGTAAGTTTAAGTTTGTTTTCGTTTATTGAAGTTACATCACTTAAAGTTATATAATTTCTGAATATACCTGTATGTTTACCTGTTTCCAGCAGAGTTACATTGAACAGATAAGTTTGAGAATCATTGAAATTCGTGTCTCCTGAATTCATTACGGCATATAAGATTACACCGCAGGTATCAATTGTTAATTCGTTTAAATCAGTTGCAGTCATAGAAATATTAAGTCTATCCCCATAAGTTACCTGATTGTATGAAAGCCAGTTGTCTACGAAATTGGGTTGTTTAAACCTGAGTTCGTTATAAGTTGAAGGCTGCCGCGGAATAGTCATTTTAATTGTTATAGTATCGTTTGGATCAGTTGAATTTTTTACAGTAATATATATCGTATCACCGTAATTCGATTTGAGTTCGTCGACTGTGTCATTTGACAAAACAGTAATTCTGAATTTGCCTTGAAATCTGCCGCTGTTTGAAGATGATTCGGTTAATGAAAAATTTACTATATCAGTTCTGTTTGAAGAAGAATACGATTGCATATCAAGAACATCTGCTGTTAAAGAATTAATGTCATCGGCGATTATTTCTACATATACATAATCCTCGACAGTGTATTCTCCTGTTTTATTTGTCAGATATGTTGCGTCTGTTTTGACATTAAGGCTTATAATATTGGAAGGCTGGATAGCATTAAAGATTGTTATAGTATCCCATTTATTTCCGCAGTTTATTGTTATTGTTTCACCTGTTTGATAAGCTTTTATATAATTTAGATTCTGATAGGAAAAATTGTTTAATTCAACATAACCTCTGAAAATGCCTGAATTTTTCAAGGTTTCAGTCAATGTGATAAATATTGAACCATAAGTTGAAGTGCATAAAACGCTTGCAGTATCAATGTAATACTGATTTCTGTCTGTTGCTGTAATTTCTATGTACAGTTTACTATATGCAGGAGTGGATTCTCCTAAATCTGAAGAATATCCTGAATTTTTGAATTTTATAGATTGAATATCAACAGGAGATTTTGGAATTGTTACATAAATTGTATCCTGAATTTGTGAAGATATATTTTGAGTCATAACAATTGAATCACCGAATTTACAGGCCAATGTGTTTAATGTCTGATTAGAAGATTCGCCTAATTTTGCGGTTGCCTGAAATTTTCCTGAATTGCTGTTTGTTTCGACAAAGGTCAATGTTATACTGTCATTAGTTGTACGGTTATATAATATTCCTGTGAAAGTGTCGGTTGTTAATGAATTTGCGTCATTTGCAATTGATTCGATGTATAAGTATTCATCAGGCAGCAATTCTCGGGTAATTGAAGATTCAAATAAAATTTCTTTAAAATCAATACTTAATATTGACAAAGGCTGAGAAACACCTAGTATAGCGATGCTGTCGCAATTATTTGGAGATATAAGATTAGAAATATAAATCACATTCCCTATATTTGACGCATTTATATATTTCAGGGTTGTATCTGAAAAAGTAGAAAGTTTAACTGAACCACGGTATTTTCCGGTGTTTGCACCTGTTTCCAATAATACTAATGTTATTCCTGAATTGTCTATTGTTGAAGTGCAGTAACATAACATTGTATCAATAGTTAATGAATTTCCGTCAAGCCCATTAGCTTCAATGTATAAATTAGAATTTAAAGATACATTGCCTGACAAAATTTCAGTATATCCGGAATTCATAAATTGTAAATTATTTAGTGAAACAGGTGTTGCAGGAATAGTAATGAAAACAGTATCTACAACATTTAAATTTATTGATGAATAAATGACTATAGTATCTCCGTAATTAACTTTTATTTTTTTTTCGGTTTGATTTGTTAATGATGAAAATTCAGCTGTTCCTCTGAATTTACCTGAATTACTGTTAGTTTCGGTTAGGTATATCCATAAACTGTCACCGGAATTTATGTTTTTTATTATTGCAATAAAACTATCTGTTGTAGAAGAATTTGCGTCTGAAGCTATAGCTTCTATATATATAATTTCATTTGGTAAAACATTTCGAGCTAATGAACTTACGTATCCGGCATTCATAAAATCTATAGATAAAATTGATGTAGGCTGCACTGAATTTGATATGCATATACTGTCAGAAACATAAATGCCGTAATTTGCTGATATGTAAATTGTTTCTCCTGAATTATAGGCTTTTAAAAATTTTAAAGTCGTATCGCTGAAATTTGATAATTGAATCCAACCCCTGTATTTACCTGTGTTATTTCCTGTTTCTGTAAGTTCAACTGTTATGCCAGCCAGGTCAATCGTGGATGTACAGTAACATAACATTGTGTCAATTGATATTATATTTCCGTCCGCGCCGTTTGCTTCAATATATAAAATGGAATTCGATATAATGTTTCCGGTTAAAACAGTTGAATAATCAGAACTCATGAAATTTAATGTATTTAGAAGAGAAGGTTGAGCCGGAATAGTTATTTTTACAGAATCGAACTCTGTTGAATTATAATAAAATCTTATTATTTCTCCTGAATTATTTTTTACGCCGATATAATTTGATTGGCTGTTTGACAAACCTTCGTTTACAATAGTTATGAGACTGCTTTTATATAATCTTGAATCAGTTGAATCCTGAGTCATTTTTATATAAATTGTATCAAATAAATTTGAGCTATGTATTACAGTAATATAAAATGTGTCTTCCGGGATAGTTTGTAAATTAGGAAAAACCGTATCTGCAAGCAAATAAAATGATGAACCAGTGGTGATTTCAAATATTGAAGAATCTGTAAATGCAGAATTTTTGTATACTGTAAGAGAACTGATATTTACTGGAGAAGATAAAATTTTATCCGGTATTCCAGTTAATAATATGAATATTATTATAAGATATTTTAAATTTTTCATTATTTTAGTTAAGTATTATAATTTTTATATAATAAAAATCAAATAGTATTTTTAGCAAATAAAAAAATCATATTATATTTTTTTATTTTATATTTAAAGTATATTTTTAGTTCGTCTTACACAAAAAATCCAACAAAATTAAATTCGGTGAATTAATAAAAATATCTGCGTATAATTATAGTATAACATAGTAATAAAATCATACGTAGATAATT
>JAGOBX010000191.1 GCA_017999075.1 Candidatus Babelota bacterium
TTATGCGTATGCATTCTTGGCATTATTACTGAACGACTTTTTATAAGACCGGCATTAAATTCTTCTCTTATTTCAATAATAATAATAACTATAGGAATTTCAATAGTCTATCAGTCTGCTGCTATGCTGATATGGGGAAAAGACGCGCTTATACTTCAACCATTTTCAGAAACGGAATTTATTGAATTATCCGAAGAAACTATACTTAACGTTCAAAATATATGGATTCTCGGAATAACAATTTTTTTTATGATAATACTTCATTTATTTTTTGAAAAAACGATTACCGGAAAAGCATTCACCGCATGTTCTTCAAATCCTGCTGCTGCTGCTCTTGTGGGGATCGACAGAAATAAAATGGTATTGTTGTCTTTTGCTATAAGCGCAGGATTAAGCGGAATAGCAGGAGCAGTTTTATGTCCACTCACGAACGCAAGTTATGGAATGGGAGTATCATTCGGTTTAAAAGGGTTTTGTGCAGCTATAGTTGGAGGACTGGGAAACAATATTGGAGCTATACTTGGTGGGTTCATGTTAGGTATTATACAGGAGATGGGGGCAGGCTTTATATCTTCAGGATATAAAGACGCTATATCGTTTTCTATATTAATAATATTCCTGATATTTAAACCTTCCGGAATCCTTGGAAGCAAATGGAAAAAAAGAGTATAAACGATATAAGATTAAAAAATCAAAATATTATTAACATTAATTTGAAATCTAAACAAATTTAAACAAAGATTTTCAGACAATGAGTTTACGTAAAGAAAAAAAAGGGCTGTTTTTATTTTTTATAATAATTATTATTCTGCCATTCATTTTAAATAAATTCCAGGCCGGAGGATATTATCTCGGAGTTCTTGTGCCTATCGGATTATTTTCATTGGCAGCTATAGGGCTCAATCTTCTCATAGGATTTGCAGGTCAAATATCTCTCGGCCATGCAGGATTTATGAGCGCAGGAGCATACAGTTCAGTTTATATATGCAGTAAACTCGGTTACTCCGCTGTTTACGGACTAATTTTATCTATTATTGTAAACGGTATTTTAGCTTATATTATTTCAAAACCTATTCTAAAACTCAAAGGTCATTACCTCGCAATGGCAACACTCGGAATCGGTATAATAATTCATATAATATTCCGTGAACTCATGTATTTCGGCGGTGGAGAAGGAATATCTGTTCCCGAACTTAAAATAGGTTCTTTTAATTTCAATGATTACAAAATCAAAGAAATTTCTTATTTTTATTTGTCATGGAGTATGACTTTTTTTTCTCTTTTATTATCAATAAATTTTATAAATTCAAAATCAGGCAGAGCTTTAAAAGCTATTCATTTAAATGAAATCGCAGCAAATGCCCTTGGAATAAATGTTGCATCATACAAAACCTTCATTTTTGTATACAGCGCTATTTTAGCTGGAATAGCAGGCAGTTTAATAGCTCATTATAATGCTTATATTCTGCCGTCAACATTTGATTTGCATACTTCAATAAAACTTGTAAGTATGGTTATACTCGGCGGTGTCATGAATATATGGGGTGCAATTCTCGGTGCATTTATAATAATGATTCTTCCTGAACTTCTTGGAAAATTTGATGAGTATGAAGGTCTTATTTACGGAGGAATTATAATTTTAACAATGATATTTTTCCCTGAAGGTTTAATTTTTCTTATAAAGAAATGTGTAAAACATATCATTTTTTTTAAAAATAAATTTTTAAAAACTAAATCAGGTTTATGAACATATTATCAATTTCAAATTTAAATAAATCATTCGGTGGAATAAATGCAGTAAAACAATTATCGTTAACTGTAGAATCAAATACTATTACTGCACTAATAGGTCCAAATGGTGCAGGTAAAACAACTGTATTTAATTTAATATCGCGCATAATAGAACCTGATTCAGGACAAATACAATATAAATCTGCTGACCTTTTAAAATTAAAACCATATCAGCTTATAAATGAAGGCATTTCACGCACTTTTCAAAATGTTGTGTTATTTGAAAATATGTCGCTTCTTGAAAACATTATGACAGGCGGGCACATAAAATGCAGTCATGGTATAACAAAATATTTATTTTCATTTTCATTAAGTTCAAAAGAAGACAGAATACTTAGTGAAAAATCAAAATATTACCTTGAGTTTGTCGGATTAAAAGATAAAATTAATTCCTCTATAAATGAACTTGCTTTTGGACAGCAAAGACTTGCTGAAATATCAAGGGTCCTTGTCAGTGAACCTGAATTTATGCTTCTTGACGAACCAGCTGCAGGATTAAACCCGAAAGAAACAGAACAACTAGGCGAACTTCTGATAAACATAAAAAAAATGAACAAAACTATTCTGATTGTAGAACATGATATGAATTTAGTTATGAACATCTCAGACAAAATTGTTGTAATGAATTTCGGAGGATTTCTTGCAGAAGGCAAACCATCGGATATTTTACATAATAAAGACGTAATATCCGCTTATCTCGGAGATGAAGAATTATGTTGACAGTAAAAAATCTGAATTCATTTTACAGTAATCTATGCGTTTTGACAAATGTGTCCATTCATATAAATAAAGGAGAAATAGTCACTATACTCGGAGCAAACGGAGCTGGCAAAACAACTTTGCTTAATTCTGTTATGAATGTAATAAAAAACAAGACCGGCGAAATTATTTTTAATGAAAAAAATATTCTGAATTCAGATACTTGCGCAATAGTAAAATCAGGTATAACTCTCGTTCCAGAAGGCAGACAGGCATTTAATAATCTCCCTGTAATAGATAATTTAATTCTCGGTTCTTACATGAGATACGGTTTTAAAACAGCAAAACAAATAAAATCAGATTTGACTTATATTTTTAAATTATTTCCTGTTCTTGAATCAAGAAAAAAAGAATATGCCGGTTTTTTATCAGGAGGCGAACAGCAAATGCTCGCCATAGGGCGGGCATTAATGTCAAAACCTGCAGTTCTTCTTCTGGATGAACCTTCAATAGGACTTGCCCCAAAAATAACTTTACAGATATTCGGAATAATTAAACAGCTTGCTTCAGATGGAATTACTATTCTGATTGTCGAACAAAACGCTAATCTTGCTTTAAAATTTGCTGACAGAGGTTATATACTTGAAAACGGCAGAATAATTCTGCAGGGATATTCTGAAGATCTACGCGGTAACAACGAAGTTCAGAGAGCTTATCTCGGAGCTGACAAAACATCAAAATGGGATAGATAGATACTCCAAAAACTTTTAAAATGGCGCCCCTTAAAAAATTATAAAAATCACCTGATTTTAAATTAAAAATTACCAATTTGTTTTAATTTCATGTTTTTAAACATACAAAACCTTTTTTTTGATATTATGAAATAAATATCCGGGTTAAAATGCATACCTGTCTGTAATATTCCGGGAAATCAAAATCTTATAGTTCATTAATAAAATGAGTATTTCCTTCTACTATCGCATTTTTTTTCCCTATTTTTACAATACCATCTTTAGGATCAATATACAAAAATCTATCCGAAGGAAACGGATTTAACTTTGTGTCAAAACTCCAAATTATTTCGCCTGATTTGTTATATAAAACTAATTTTCCGTCCGCAGTAAGCGTTAATTTATGTCCTTTCATTTTTTCCTGCGGAAGTTTAACTTCTTTTATAGAAATATATTTCGGACATTGCGCGAGCAGATTTAGTTTACTATATTTATCTGCTTCTGCATTGCTATCTTTCTGAGCTTGATTCATTTTAAATATAATACTAATAGAAGCCAAATAATCTCCCTGCATTGCATTGAACATATCATTTGCTAATGATATCGCCTCGACCCAATTATCCATAGATTTCGCGTCAAATCCCTTGGCTGCTATCGAATTATTTCCAGTTGGCGCAAATTCGGGAATATCATTATACTGCAAATCATTGATAATTGCGTAACGAACCTTATTTGGATTTATCTTTGAGAACAGCGCAGCATCATGCGAACTCCAGATAATTCTGTTTTCGTGGTCACTCCATTTAAGTTTTTCTTTAACTGATGCAGTATTATCCATATTGCTGATATACCGCGCCAAAATTCCATTATCCAAAAATATTATCCGATTTTTTTCCGCGTCTGTTTTAGAACGCAACACTCCTGGTTTGCCTGTCCAATCCAATTCTACAAACTGTTTACCGTTGTCTAATATTATTTCATCACCAGCTTCAAACCACATAATATTCCGGTTTTTATCGTATTTTGAAACGAAATATTCTTCAAATGCAGCTTTACTTACCGCTGATTTGCGTTCCAATAAATTCACTATTCCATCGTTAGTATTAATCACAAAATTATAACTGCCGTCAAATCGCATAGCAGTAGCGTTATTATAACTCTGAATAATTTTACCGTTTTTATCAATGAATTTCAATAAACCGTCTTCTTCAAAAACTACAGAATTACAGCCGTAAAACAAATCGTATGTTTCATCAAACCCTTCTTCTTTTGCAGTCATAATTTTTTTCATAGAAATTCTGAACACATTCGTATCTGCCGGTATATATGCCGTAACATTAAAATCAATGAACGGTTTGGCGATTCCTGTTTTTATCGCATCAACATACGTTGGATAGGTCATTTGCGCGATTTTCTCGCCGCCTGCTTTCATTATTCTACCGCGTTTGAAAATATATCTGCGTTCAGCTTCGTCTTTTTCTTTTGCTTCTGCAGCAGCCTGTTCCTCCAATTTTTTTTCTGCTTCAAGGACGCTGATTTTAAAAACAGATGCTAACGGAGAATTCACAGAATCCAGAACGCTGTCAATTATCAAATCTCCATCGCCGGTTAAAATCAGCATTTTATTTTTTGATTGATTCTTAATGCCGGATTCCCAGACTTTTGAATTATTTTTATCTAATAAAACGAGATTTCCGTCTTCCTGAAAAACACATTTTGAACCAACCCCTTTATCTTTAGTTGTGAACAATAATTCCTCGCTATTAGTTTTAGTATCTTTTCTGACTAATTCAAGTTCGCATTTATCATTCAATCCAAAAGTATAAACAAATGAAGAACTAATTATCCTGTCTTTGCGACTCATATATTCGCCTTTTGCAAATGTCATTTTTTCATAAATATAATGTTTCTGTCCCTGTTTAAACTGCGTTTTCCACGCTTCGTCCGCAAGCTGGTTATCAGTTGCCGCTTCAATTCCTTCAGCTGTCATAATCTTCAAAACATACTCATTACCGGATTTTGCGACTATTGCATATGCATTTTTATTCTTATCATCTCCGCCTGTCTGCGAAGTCCATAATTCGTTTCCGGTATTGCTCATAACCCTTAAATTTCCTAATGAATCCATATAACAGCTTTCTGCATTTTCAGCTGACATCAGCTGTTTATGAACCTGTGGAAATTTTCCAGCGTCATCAGTAATATAAATACTCAAACTTCCAATGCCTGTTGTTTTATTACTGCTTGCCGGGATAAATTCAAGATACACTTTTTTATCGCCGTAACAATAGATTTTATCGCCTTTTTCAAGCATTTTTCCCGGTTCAAGCCGCGTTTTTAAATCAGCCCATTCCTTTTCATAATTATATGTTTGATAATTTAAATTATTATTTTGCGATGTTACAATATCACAAACCGGCTTTTTAGATTTATCATAAATTTCAACGCCTTTATCAGTGACAGTTATGTAATCGCCTTTACCATCTGTGTTTGAAGTCCAGCGCATTGTTCCGTTCCATGTAAAAATCTGAAAACTTCCGTCAATCAATTCAGCATACGCGCATTCATTTGATTTCAGATTATTGGCATGCCATAATTCTTTGCAGCTTTTATCGAATAAAAACAGATTCCCGTCCTTGAAAATCAGATAAGTTCCATTTTGGGAAACCACTTTATCATTTTTATTCAAGCGTCTGCCGTTTGATATCGTTCCGCTCATCTGTTCAGCATATTTAACATCAAACGCTGCAAATTTTTCATGATTAAGAATTTGAGATTCTTCTATTCCGGCATTCTTTACAGATTCTATCATAGCGCGCGCTTTATCGAGTTTTTCTTTGTCCGCAGTTGACGCATTCTTAACTTCTGGAAAAGCTTTTATCGCGTCATTTGCAGCCGTCAACAATGAACTCCATTCTTTAATCTTAGTTTCAATATTAACAAATTTTGTCAAATTGGTAATCCTGCTTTCAGCAATTTTTTTATTGATTAATTCATTAATATTTTGTCTTATTTTGCTGACTGATTCTTTCATAAGAATACTTGAACTCGAACTGGGATCATACTTGTAATTTATTTTGTTTTGCAGATCCGATAATTTAAATTTCTCGGCTTCAGGTAAAATTTGGATATTATTAATAACCATACTAATGGCATTTTCTACGCGTTGCGCTTCAGCCGCTTCTTTTGCCTTGACGGCAAGAATCGCGTTTTCATTATGAACGGCAAATTCATAAATGCCGGTTTTCGAAAAATTCCCATCAGCTTCCGCCTGAAAATTTATAGAACTCGCTTTTATAGAACCAGTTGATTCATAATACCCAAAATAATTTTTCCACTCATAAGAATTATTGGTATTGTAATATTTATAAATATAAATTATTTCTTCATTTGCCGAGGGTTTATAACCGAATGAAATGCGTTCGCCTGTTGTATTATTAAATTGAATAATTACTTTTCCTTCTCTTAACCGCCTTGAATGCCATTTGATTTTTAAAGTGGTCATTTCCGTATTAACGCCAAAATTTATTGTAAAATTCGGTTTACCGCCTTCATCTGTAAGCCAGTAAGTATTAGTATCTCCGTCAACAATATTTTTTACGGGATAACTTCTGTTTTGGGACATTGCGGTTATTGATTTATTTAAAGCAAGATTCAAG
>JAGOBX010000192.1 GCA_017999075.1 Candidatus Babelota bacterium
TAATACTCCTTAATTTTATTTTTTTTAAAAACATCCGAAATAATATTCTTAATTATCTTCCAATAAATTGAAGTTGAATATATAATATTAAACGGTATAGGATTCTCCCAAAAACAACAGCACTCTTTACGGATAATTTTATCCCTAATTTTTTTTACATTTTCATTGCTCAAAACTTTTAAGATATCATAATCATAATCTCTTATATTCCCAAAAAAATCTTCTAAAAATTCGCATGGTTTCAGTTCGCCATTTTCATACATTACAATAAGGTTTCTCCCGCTTATGCAAGTATATTTTCTTCTATTATTCAGTATATTTTGAATAACAATTTCAGGAACAATTTTTTCAATGGCGCTCTTAATATTTTCAAATGAAAATAACGCCACATTTTTTTTTGAATATTCAGCATTTTTTATATAAGAAGAAAACTTTTTCAATAAAAACGTTTCTGTCTCTTTATCAGTAAATCTTTGAATGCCTACTGAACTGTTTATATTAATTTTATTATTTAAATAACAATCTGTTTTTTCAAAAGTTTCATAATTCTCCCGGGTTATTACAAGTCCCGACATTATATCAAAACGATTATCCTTTTTCATATAATGTTTAATAATTGAAATACATTCCAAATTTTTTTCATATAATCCAGGAATACCCCTTATTTTATCATGTTTTTCATACAAATCGTCTATAGAAAGACAAACAGAAAAATATTTATGTTTTTTGAATTCAATCACAGATTCAAGAATTTTTTTCAGTTTTTCAGGATTATATCCATTGGTGTGAAGATTAATATACTCAACTGAAGTTCTGTTTAAAAAAATTTTAATAATTTCCATTAAATCAGAACGTAAAAAAGGTTCACCTCCTGTAAAAGACAAAACTTTTAAAGTACTGAATTTATCTGCTATTTTTCTAATTTCATCCAAACTTAATTCATCCTGAGTATTTCTATCAGCACGATTTTTATTCAAACAAAACCCGCACTTTGCATTGCATTTGGAAGTTACATAATATATCAAGTAATAAGGAGTATTTATATTTAATAAAAATTTCATTAAAATCTATAATCTGTTTTCCTCAATATTAGAATATTGGCAATTGCAATAAAGACTCCAATTCCTTTTGATGTCATTAATACTAAATTTTGGAGGATTGCCGGAATAATATAAAAAAAACCGCATTCTTTCTTTATAAATTTTATAAAATGCAATTCATAAATCAGATATATAATTATAGAAACTTGTAAAAATTGAAAATATAAAAAATCAAAAGTGATAAAATATAATATAAGAAATATAAATATAAAAAATAAAACTATTAACTTTTTTTTGTCATTTCCATCAACAAGATTACTCATCAATAACTTTTGTTTGGATGAAGCCGTAAAAAATATCATAGCATAATTAAATGAACGCCGTATAGTCAAAAAAAACGAATTAAAAACAGTCCGATAATTATGGGCAACATTAAATTTTCGATAAAAATATATAGGGCTAAATTCCATAATGTTCAAAGCAGCTTCAAACTCTTCACCTCCGCAGCTTTTATAATGATGTTTTTTAAAATCATAACCTCCAGCTTTAAAAAACAATTCTTTTGATATCATACTTGGACCGCCGCCAAAAGCACATATTATCATTCTGTCATTTTTTTTAAGATATAATTCTGTTATAGAATAATACCATTTCAACGCTAAAAATTTTGTAAAAAAATTAAAATTAATTGGATTTATAAAAAAATCTCCGCAAATAGCAGATTTTCCATTTTCTTTCAAATATTCATCAATCATTTCATTTATCAAATTTTCACTCACCAAAGTATCTGAATCCAAAAATAATAATATGTTCCCTTTAGATTTTATCGCGCCGAAATGGCGCGAATACCCGGCGCCTTTTTTCATTTCATTTTCGAATGCAGTAATATTAAATTTTTCACATACTAACTTAGTTTTATCAGAACAATTATCTAAAACAACAATAACTTCAAAAGGCGTATTAATTTTATATTGAAATATTGATGTTAACAATTGTTCTAACTCTATTTCTCTATTATGAACAGGAATTATTATTGATAAAAAATTATCCATAAAATTTTATAATATACAAACCAAATAATTTATTCAGTAAATTAAATCTTTTACCCTCATTGTTCCATATTTATCAACATTTATTTCAACATAAAAATCTCCAGAACGCAACTTATTAAGTTTTTCCTTACGTTTTTCACTGAAATAATATTTTTCTATTCCATAAACAATATTTCCGGAATTTTTTAAATAGTATCCTTTTACCCAAACCCCTCTGTCTGAATTGACGTTTGCAGGAAAATTGCAGTTATATTTTACTGAAGACGGTAAATATATAAATCGTTGGACATTATTGACTACAATTTTTTCTACAGGTTCAAGATAAACAAAAACATCCGTAGAATAATTAGTCATATCTTCTTTTTTGAATCCCGGAATATTTACAGGATTGCTTAATGCATAATTTAATGTCATATAATGTCCGGAAATCAAATCGCGAGGATCAACCGGCAGAGTCTTTAATAAAATAATTTCAGGTTTATATAACCTGTATTCTTCAATTCCTGCCCATCCTATAAAAAATATTATATGAATCAATAAAACAAATCTAACTTTTTTCATTTTATTTTTTTTGCATTTTACTTATCAAAAATTGTCTGCCGCGGTTCATAAAATAAGCGGCAATTATAAATAATATTCCTATAATAATAAATGCTATACCGCTGTCAAGTAATGTGCCAAAATAATCAATAAATCTTGTCAGCATTATTATTCCTATAAAAAGAACTCCTGTATTTATTTGATTATGATTTCCTTTATTAACCCCTTCATACATCAGCCTGAAGCAAACAAATAAAAACAAAAAATTTGCAACCAAAGCAATAATTTTCAAATTTGGTTTCATATAAAGTATTAAACTCAACAGCACAGGCATAAACAATAAGCATCTTAATATTTTATTATTTTTCTCTTTTTGATAATCGTTATATTTATCTGAAATATATAAAATAATTATTCCCGCCAATAATAATATTATTCTATATATAAAAGAAATATGTAAAATTTCAATTTTATCATTGCCGTGGTATCGGATATTCCATAGAAATGTAAACGCATATAATACAGCATTTAAAAAAATATAGTTTGAAATATATACATTTTCATTTTCTTCATGACAATAAATTGGATTCACTGACGTGTAAAAAATCAACAAAACAGAACTCAAAAAAAACAAAGATTCCATTGAAAAAGATGCAAATATACTTCCATAAGTCACTGCACCTAACATCCATAAATAAATTATAAGGAATATTAAAATTTTTTTTCTGATCTGCGGAGAAAGAAATTTTATTCCCTGATAAAAAATATTCAACCATAAAACAAAAATTATGCAAATCGAACCAAAATAATTTTTAAAAAATTCGGAAACAGAACCATTCCACACTCTTCCATAATGAAAATCCATTCTATAATTCAATGAAATTATAGAATATTTTTCAAAACTCCCGACAAATACTGAAATTATAAGACCTGCAGTATGAAGAAATATCAAAGGTTTATTTTTAGATAAATAAACAAAAGGCAAAGTTAATATTAACCATACAATCATTGGTTTAAACGAATCACCAGACAATTGATAAATTTGACCATACAATCCTATTCCTGCTAAAGGTAGAAAAAACCAAATTGTTTCAAACGTTTTTTTCAAAATAATATTTTTTTCGCTAAAAAATAATGATAATTCGCATGAACCTGCAATTATAATTAAAAATCCCGCTATTTTATAAAAACGAGGGATTTCTTCCCAGTTGAATGATATTACAAGTATGATCCCTAATGCTACAAATAATCCGCCTAAAACAGACAACAAAGTCAATGCTTTAAATTTAAATTTAGGAGATATATTGTTTTCAAACTCTAAAATTCTGCTAACCTGCTCCGTAGATAGGAATCCGTTTATTTCCCATTCATTAATTTTGGATTTTATAAAATTTTGTTTATTAAAAAACATAATCAATTCCGTATGTATGTACTTCAAATATTATAAAATTATTTTTTATTCTGATTTTTTTCTATTTTAGCCCAGCTGTCACGCAAAGCTACTATTCTATTAAAAACAATATTATTTTCAGAAAAATCTATTCTGTCAATACAAAAATAACCTTGTCTTAAAAATTGAAATCTGTCGTCTATCCCTGCATTTTTCAAAGATGATTCAAGTTTACATCCCTTCAAAATTTCAAGAGAATCAGGGTTCAAATTAGATTTAAAATCTTCGTTTTCACCAACATCCTCAGGAATTGCATTTTTAAAAAGATTACTATATAACCGTATCTCAGCTTCTATGCAATGTTCTGCAGAAACCCAATGAGATGTCCCCAATACTTTCCTGCCGTCTTTTGACCAACCGCCTTTTGTTTCAGGATCATAAGTACAATGAATTTCTATTATATTCCCAAAATTATCTTTAATAACATTTTCGCATTTTATGTAATATGCATATTTCAATCGTATTTCTTTACCCGGAGATAATCTGAAATATTTTTTCGGTGGGTCTTCCCTGAAATCATCCTGTTCAATATAAATTATTTTCGAAAATGGAAGCTGCCTTTTACCCATATCAGGATTCTCAGGATTATTTTCAGCTTCAACAAATTCAACTTTATCTTCAGGGTAATTAGTTATAACTATTTTGAGCGGACGGAGAACAGCCATAGCACGAACAGCTTTCATATTCAAATCTTCTCTTATACAATATTCCAGCAAAGCAATATCCACAATGCTGTTTGCCTTAGCCACTCCTATCCGTTCACAAAAATTCCATATTGAAGACGGCGTATACCCTCTTCTTCTAAGTCCAGCAATAGTTGGCATTCTCGGATCATCCCAACCGCTTACATATTTTTCTTCAACAAGCTGAAGCAATTTTCGTTTACTCATAACAGTAAAACTTAAATTCAACCTGGCAAATTCTATTTGGCTCGGGCATTCTTTAAAATTCAATGCCTGTAAAACCCAATCGTATAAAGGTCTGTGATCTTCAAATTCCAAAGTGCATATAGAATGAGTTATTTTTTCAATATAATCTTCCAATGGATGAGCATAATCATACATTGGATATATCACCCATTTATCACCTGTTTTATAATGTGATTCAAATCTTATTCTATATAATATCGGATCACGCATATTCATGTTTGGAGATGACATGTCAATTTTCGCCCGCAACACACATTCGCCTTCTTTAAATTTCCCGGCAGCCATTTGCCTGAATAATTCAAGATTTTCATCAACTGTTCTATTTCTGTAAGGACTTTCTTTCCCAGGTTTGGTCAATGTTCCTCTATATTCTTTTATTTCTTCATTTGACAAATTACATACATAAGCTTTGCCAAGTTTTATTAATTCTTCCGCATATTCATAAAATTTATCAAAATAATCAGCCGCGAAATACAAATGTTTTCCCCAATCAAACCCAAGCCATTTCACATCATTTTTAATTGATTCCACATATTCAATATCTTCTGTGGTTGGATTTGTATCATCGAATCTCAAATGACAAACGCCTTTGTATTTTAACGCAGTTCCAAAATTCAAGCATATAGATTTTGCATGACCTATGTGAAGGTATCCGTTTGGCTCAGGAGGAAACCTTGTTTCAACTCTTCCGCAATATTTATCATTTTTTATATCAGAATCAATAATATCATGAATAAAATTTGATTGAGATTTAACTTCGGAATCAGATACAGATTTGCCTGATTCTGAATAACACGATTCTAATTTTTCAATATTTTCCATAAAAAACTCCAATTACATCATAACTGTTTCATCCGAAAAACACACCAGAAAAATATTTTATTCAATTTTTCAGGTTAAATAATATGACAAGATTTTTTAAAAGTATAATTAACATCTGAATTTTTATCAATATAAAAAATTATATTTATTTATTTTTTTTATTTAGTATAATATAAGTTTATTATGAAAGATTTAATTATATCAGGAAAAAAATTTTCATCCAGGTTATTTGTTGGAACCGGAAAATTCTCAAATTCAAAACAAATGGCTGAAGCTATAGCCGAATCAGGAACACAACTTGTTACTGTTGCATTAAAAAGAATCGATCTTGATAATATTGAAAATGACGATATTTTATCGCATATCGACAAATCAAAAATTTTAATTGTCCCAAACACTTCAGGCGCCAGGACCGCTGCAGAAGCTGTTCAAGCCGGAAAATATATAAAATCAGCAGGATTCAATTGGATTAAATTAGAAATTCATCCTGATCCTTATTACCTTTTACCTGACCCTGTAGAAACTTTTATTGCAGCGGAAAAACTTGTAAACCTCGGTTTCATTGTTTTGCCATATATAAACGCTGACCCTGTCCTATGTAAACGACTTGAAGATATAGGTTGCCAGGCTGTAATGCCTCTTGGTTCACCTATAGGCTCAAATCAGGGTTTACGTACAAAAACAATGTTAAAAATAATTATTGAACAATCAAATGTTCCTGTAATTATTGATGCAGGAATAGGAAAACCTTCTGATGCGGCATCTGCAATAGAAATTGGAGCAGACGCTGTTTTAGTTAATACTGCAATCGCTGCCGCTGGAAATCCTGTATCTATGGCTAAAGCTTTTAAATTATCTGTAGAATCAGCGGTATTATATAAAAATTCCGAATCAGATGAAATAAGAAACTCCGCTTCAGCAAGTTCGCCTGACACAAATTATATTTTTTAACTAATTAATCTTATGAAACTTAAATCTTTTGAATGAATTTTAATAATATATCAAATTATTGTATTGATAATTGCAGTATCTTATAG
>JAGOBX010000193.1 GCA_017999075.1 Candidatus Babelota bacterium
ATAATTTTATCAAATAGTACTTTTATATTTTTAAAATCCAGCGTATAATTTTTTTTTAAGGCTAGTTTTGTCTTGTATTGAGTTTTATGAATTTTATTGTTTATCCAAATATTATAGCAATAACAGCAGTTATGATTACAATCATCTGTAATTTCAAAAATGAAGTAAGGATTATTCATACAATAAATATAATACAATCATAAACAAAAAATAAGATTATTTTAATAAATCTTTGATTAGAATATTTATATTCGGCAGGTTTTTAAATAATATTTGGATTTCTTGTTCGGTTTTAATAAACCTTTTATTTATATCATCTATTTCTTCTTGAGATAATTGTGTTTTCCGTTTATAATTTAAGATTTGTTTTTTATATTTTTCAAGACTGTTAAATATATTTGAGTCTGTTTCTATATCGTTGAATATAGCTTGGTTCAAATATAAATAACCAACCTTCTTGAAATTTTCTATTAAAAAATAGTTTTTAATTTCTTTAAAAATCGGAACCAAACTGCTTTTAAAATCAGTTTCATCTAAAATTCCGTTTTTTTTTAATTCAATAATCTTGTCTATTTTCAGTTCGAGATTTTGAAGGGAGTCGATACTTTTTAAAAGCAATGATTCTGATGTAACCATCATTCTTGTGTAATATAATGGAGTATACCCTTCTTTTATATAAGCTAATCTGCTTTTGCATATTTTAGACAAAATTTCAAATTCATCATCAGAAATAAGGGGAATCGGGTTTTTGTTTGATTTTAATTTTTCTAAAGATATTGCAAGGATTTTATTTAATTTATTATATTCAGTATCGTCAATTGATTTGTAATAGGCGGAATTTCCATTATCCGGAAATTTATGGAAAACATTTTCAGTATCTGAAGATTTTTTTGAATTAAAATTTTTAACAGGTTCAATGAGATCAATTTTTTTCCAGATATTTTTAAACAGGTTCCATTCTTCACTTGATTTTAAAATTTCAAGTCTTGATTGATGCTGTAATACAATTGAATCAATGTCGGTTATACTTTTATTTTTTTCAATATCTTTTTTTGAGGGTGAAGCTTCAGCTTTATTTTCAGCAAATGGAAACAGTGTATGGAAGAGTGAATTCCATATAAACATTACGGCTGCAGTTAAATAATATATATTCTTTTTCATAACTTTAACCTTATTTAAAATGAATAATAATTATTATTATTTTACATAATATTTTAAATAAGTCTAATAAAAAATGAAAAATAATACTTTGAAAAACAAAATGATAAAATATATAATCGGCATTTTATTTAAGTTTTACAATATTTTGCCGATATAAATAGATAAGTATTATTACAAGGATGTAATTTAATTTATGCAGGGATGTAATTTATTTAAGCTTTTATACTTTTCTTTTGTTATATTAAATCCATGTTGTTCGAATAGAAAAAATGCAGATTTATAATCCTGTAACGCATTATTCTGTTCGTCAATTGGAAAAATTTAACATTTTTTCTAATAAATCGCTTGAGAAACTTTCTGCTGGATACAGAATAAACAGAGCATCTGATGATGCTGCTGGACTTGCAATATCAGAAAAGTTAAGGACGCAGGTAAATGGATTGTCTCAAGCTGAAAAAAATATACTTGATGGAATATCTCTTGTACAAACTGCGGAATCCGCGTATTCTGAAATTACCGATATTTTACAAAGAGTCAGAACTCTTGCAGTCCAGACTTCTAATGATACTTTAACTGATGAAGACAGGGAATTGGTTCAATTAGAAGTGGCGCAATTGTTGTCTGAAATTGACCGTTATGAAACTGCGGTAGAATTCAATAATATAAAATTACTTCAAGGGACAGTTGAAACCAATGATAATGAATTGAGTTTGCTGCAGCAGTATTTGAATGATAATTGGATTGCCGTAGGTCAGCAGATGGCGAATATGATTTATGATATGAGCGGAAATGTCGGAGGACCGCTTGAAGTGATTCTTGACGCAGGCGCGGCTGGAGGGACGCTGGCTTATGTGGCTACCTGGACTTCAGGAAATAATGTTGTGAAACAGGAATTACATATTGAACTTGCGGATTTTCAGCCGGTAACTTTACCAAACGGCGGAAGCAGTCCGACATTTTATAATGATAGAATAATCCTGCACGAAATGATACACGCCACCCATGCATGGCATTCTGACGGAGTTTATAGTTTTAATACAGATGTGCCGACCTGGTTCAAAGAAGCTGCAGCCGAATATTCTCACGGAGCGAATGACAGGGTTTTATACGATGGAGGAATGACAGCTGGCGGGGCAGCGTCTATCAGAACTGTGGATTTGTCGAATTGGGGAGGAACTTCAAAATATTATTCTGCTGCATACGAAGCTGCAATGTATATGAACAGAACTTACGGAAATGGAGCAGGAGATACAGACGGAGATGGAAGTGTTCTGGATCAAGTATTTAAAGAAATGGAAACCGGGAATTCTTTTGATTCTGCTTTAGATTATATTGATGACGGAGTAATTAATGCGAGTTTGAATGAATCGGGTTTTTTAAACGATTTTTCTAATGATGTTGGTTATGATGCGCAGATTCAGGCAGATGCATCATTTTTTTATAACGGCGGCGGGTTTAATGGAGGCACAGGCGGGTATTGGGCGATTGACGGTGGTATTGGCGGCGGCGGAAAAACAGCAGAAGACACGGTTGATGATTTGCCCGGAGATGTTCTTGGCGGGTATACTTTAACTTTTACTAATTTCGATACGAGTTCGTCGTCTTTAAATGAAGCGCTTAATTTTCAGGTTGGAGCTAACAGAGGCGAAAAAATAATTATATCTTTAAATCAAATAAATACTCAGTCGCTTGGAATAAATAATTTGAATTTGTCTACAAGAGCGAGTTCTGAATCAGCAATAGATCTGATTGATTCGGCAATAGCTCAAATGTCAGGATATCGTTCTGATTTGGGGGCAAAACAAAACCGGCTTGAACATATTTATAATTTTGCGAGGATAAATATAGAGAATCAGTCTGCATCAGAATCAAGAATACGGGATACTGATTTTGCTGCTGAAATGGTTGAATATACGAAAAATAATGTTATGATTCAGGCTGCGCAGAATACTGTTTCAAAAGCAAATCAAATACAGTATTCTAACGCTATGTCTGCAATCAATGGTACTGAAGGACTTGAAATATCAAATCAGAAAAATTCAGAAAGGATGCTGAATAATGCAAAAAAAAGCGCTGCTGCTGTTAATGCGGATATGGAAAAATTATCTTCAGGCAAGAGAATAAACAGGGCGGCTGACGATGCAGCAGGACTTGCCATATCAGAAAAATTTTTAACTCAGATCAATGGCTTGGATCAGGCAAACAGGAATGTTAAAGATGGAATATCGTTATTGCAGATTACGGACGGGGCGCTTGAAGAAGTAAAATCTTTACTGCAAAGAATTAATGTTTTATCTGTTCAGGCTGCCAACGATACTTTAACCAATGAAGATAGAAACCATCTTCAGTTGGAAATAGATCAGCTTTTAAATGAAATAGACAGAGTAACCAGCTCTGCTGATTTTAATGGGATAAATCTTCTTCGTCAGGCAAGCGGTTTAGGTCAGACAACTCCGATAGTATTAACTTATTTGTCATCATTGTTGAATATATCTAGGCCTGGAGTGAATTCGAACCTTCGCGGATACGGACCCACAATATACGGCGATAGTTCTAAAATGATAGTATGTTTCGGTAATAATCCAGGAAGTGAAGTTAATGTTTTCAGGCTTGATATTGACGGGAGTAATCCTGTTCAGTTAACTAATCTGGCAGGAGCCGAATACGATCCTTCTTTAAATAGTTCGGCATCCAGTGTTTTATATAATTACACATCAAATGGATTAATTAATACCTATGATTTATATATTACTGATACAGTAGGCACTATGGTCAACACTCAGATAGCTCCCTCAGCTTTTTTTGACGGATACGCAAGCTGGAATACCGCATCGGACAGTGAAATTTCTTTTATAAGTAATAGAAACGGTTCTTTTAATCTTTATAAGGTTGATTATGGCGCAGATGTTGCTTTCGGTAGTGGAGATGATGTTGTTACACAGCTAACTGCAAATGTGAATCCGGCAGCAAATATGTTGTACAGCTCATTTTCGCCTGACGGAACAAAAATTGCTTTTATATCAGACATCGGCGGGTCATATCAGGTTTGGACGGTAAACAGCGATGGCACAGGATTGACAGCATTAACCAACACCGTAGCAAATATCGTGGGAAGCGGTGGACCTAGTTGGTCGCCTGATGGATCAAAAATTCTTTATTCGGCATCAGTAGCTGGAACAACAGAACTTTTTTATTCTAATTCTGATAACTCTGGTAGTTCTAAACAGGTAACTTATATAGGAGCGACTTCTTCAACAGGAGGAATTTGGGATCCTAATTCTGAACGCATATATTATCAGACCAACAAATCAGATGCCATGGCTCTTGATATATATTACGCTGACCTTCAGTCGAGCGGTGGAGTAACAACATCTTCTCCTCAACTTCCTGTATATATTCATAACGGACCGAATTCTAATCAAACTCAGGAAATAGAACGGCGAACCATAAATACTTCTGCTATCGGATTAACTTCGTTATCTATATCCACAAGAAACGGCGCGGAATCAGCATTAAATAGTATTCAAAACGCTTTGAATGTTGTTAATTCGGCTTCGTCATATTTTGGCGCAATTCAAAACAGATTAGAAATAAATTATGATTTTAATTCATCTTCGAATCAGGAACATATTTCTTCAAGAAGTATGATTACGGATTCGGATTTTCCTTCTGTATTTACTAATTATACAAAAAATCAGATAATTAACAACGCGGCTATCGCTATGCTTTCGCAAGCAAATATAAATTCAAAATTTTTATTGAAATTTATCTAATTGGAATATCTAAATAATAAAATTATAAAAAAATAAAAAAATATTTGACAAATAAAAAAATAAATGATATAGTATACAAAAATTTGAAAATTTATTTACAAAGAGAAAGATTTATTGAAGATTCAAATCAAGAGTAATTTATCGAAATTATCTCGTGTTTCGAGGCATATCTAAATCCATATCTAAAGTAAAAATATATTATTTTATTAAGGAGTTTTTTTATGGACACCAAATTGTATGTTGGTAATCTTAATTGGGGCGTTACTGAAGAACAGTTGCAGACAATATTTGCTCAATACGGTTCAGTTGTATCTGCAAAAATAATTACTGACCGCTCAACTGGAAGATCAAAAGGTTTCGGTTTTGTGGAAATGTCTTCACAGGAAGAAATCGAAAAAGCTATTTCAGGATTGAATGGCAAAGAATTTGAAGGAAGAGCATTAACAGTTAATATCGCAAGACCTCAAGAAAGAAGACCGCAGCGTAGTTTTGACAGAAACCGCGGCGGCAGCGGCCAACGTAGATATTAAGATTTTAATATAAAATACGATACTTGTTTTAGTATAAATATTAAAGATATGGATTTAAAAACTGCGCTTGTTATATATTATTTATAACTTGCGCAGTTTAAACCGGAGCGGCTAATTTAAAAATGTTAGATGCACTGGATTTATTTTATTTATACAAACGGGTTTTTTATATAAAATCGATATAATAATTTTTATTAAATAATTTTGGCGTGTGTTTTATAATTATTATACGTATAAAGTTTTGAGTTTGCGTAAAAATAATTGTTTTATTTTACAGCATTTCTCATCAATTATGTAATAGTATAATAAAAACATAAGAATTGCAGAAAATATAAGCAAAAATATAATTTTACAATTAAGGATAACTATAATTGTGGAATTTGTTTATGTAGTGTATTTTCTGTGATTCTGATGGTTTAATGTGAAATAATATTGAAACTCTGCATTTTTCTAATTAATACAACACATGTTTAATTCAAACCATAATATGTTTCTCGTGTTTATTCCCATCGATCATATTTTTCATCTGAAAATAACAAAATGAAAAATGAATTTCAGCGTTTTATAGGGCAGTTATTCATAATAGAACTAAAATCAACCGACGGAAAATATTTTACAGAATACAATGAGTATATTGATGAGTTGCTGAAAAAATATAATGTCGGCGGTTTTATTTTTTTTTCCGGTAATATAATAGATAAAAAACAATTATTGAATTTTATTCGTGAGTTAAAAAAAAAATCTGAAACACCTCTGTTTATTGCAGTAGACGAAGAAGGTGCGCCGGTTTCCAGGTTAAGAAAAATATTTAAAAAATCATATTTTTCACATAAGGAGTTGGGTGAAAAAAATAATCCCGAATTAACTTATCAAACTGCTTTTGAAATTGGAACACAAATTAAAAAAATAGGATTTAATATTGATTTTGCTCCAGTAATGGATATTTTTAATGAAAAAAAAAATTGTGTCAATAAAAATTCTATGCTGGCAAACCGGACTTTTGGAAATGATTTGAGAAAAAATTTGATTCATACGGCCTGTTTTTTTAAAGGGCTTGAAGCTGCCGGAATAATTTCATGCCCTAAACATTTTCCTGGATGCGGCGATGCAGTTAAAGATTTGCATAAAGGAAATTCTATATCTTTAAAAACTTTTGAAGATTTGTCTGCGAATGAATTAAAATCTTATAAAACTGTTATAAACCTCGGATGCAAATTAATTATGATAGGACATAATTCGTTTTTTGAAATAAATGAGAAAATAATATACGATGGTAAAGAAATTGTTATTCCAAGTTCGCTGTCGAAAAATATGATAACCGGAGTTTTAAAAAAAAAAATGAATTACAAAAATTTAATTGTTACTGATTCGTTACGTATGAATTCTATTGCCCAATTGATTAAC
>JAGOBX010000194.1 GCA_017999075.1 Candidatus Babelota bacterium
GCGACATATTGCAGTAAACCATTGAACCTTGACGAAATGAAATTCATCGCTGAAAAATCCAAGGAAATATATTGTATAAGACTTCAAAACCGGGAATTACTTGAAAAGATTAAAGAAAACCAGAATGTTGAGATAGAAAATTTTGAGTATAAACTTATTGCCGAAGAACTAAGGCGTGAGCTTATAATTAAAGAAAATCTTATTATCAGACTGACGACTTATATACGGGAAAATAAAAAAATGTTAAATATTCCAGATGATATAAATCTGCTTATTGGTGAACAGGAATAAAATTATACTAATTTTTTAGACAAATATAAACTTAATCATGACTTATGATTTTACCGATGAATTGCATATAAAATTTTATAAAAAAATTTATGATATTGCTGGAATCAATCTTGAAAAAAAAAAAGAACTTCTGAAATGCAGATTGTTAAAACGTATGACAGTTTTGAAAATAACTTCTTACGAGCAGTATTATAATTATGTTATTAATGATGTAAAAGGAGAAGAACTCTCTAATTTATTAACAGCAGTATCCACGAACATCACTTCTTTTTTTAGAGAAATTCAGCATTTTGATTTTTTAAAAAAAAATATAGTTCCAAAAATTTTCAATTCTGAAAATAGAATTGTAAAAGGGTGGAGCGCTGCTTCATCTTCAGGAGAAGAGGCATACTCAATACTCATTACAATAATGGAATCAGTGCAGGATTTAAATAAATATGATTTGAAAATTACTGGAACAGATATTTCAACAAAAGTTTTAGAACAGGCAAGCAGTGGAGTTTATTCTTTTGAAAAACTTAAGACAGTTGAGGATAATATTAAAAATAAATATTTTAAATTAAGCGATGACAAAAAATTTTTTGAAATCCGCGGAGATTTAAAGCGGTTTGTCAACTTTAAATATTTTAACTTGATGTCTGAAAATTATCCTTTTAATGCACAGTTTGATTTTATTTTTTGCAGAAATGTAATAATTTATTTTGATAGAAAAACTCAGCAGAAAGTAATAGATAAATTAATAGGTTCATTGAAACCGGAAGGTTATCTGATAGTAGGTCATTCTGAATGTTTAACAGGAATAGAACATAATTTAAAATATATTCAACCTACGATTTATTCCAAATCAAAATAAACCCAGTGATTTGATTAAAATAAAATTATATTAATTTTTAAAATTAAGCATTTACATATAATCTGCCGTAAGGTCTTTTACTTACAGGCATATATTTATAAAATTTTGACAAATCAAAAGTTTTGAAATCAATTTTAAAAATATTGCAGAATTCCGTTATATTTGTTTTTAGAATATTGATGTCGTTTTCATCGACTTTAAATTTTGTAACTTCTTTTCCTATAGATTTTTCAGGGGCTTCCAGCCTTGAATAAATTACTCCTCCATGCATTCCTGTTCCGAAATAGTCGCCTGCAATATATTCTTTCTCTGATTTTATTGTCAATCCCAATAAAATAAGTATTCCTCCTGCCATATATTCTCCGAGAAAATTACCACCTTTTCCTCCGATTATAAGTACAGGTATTTGATTTTTATATTCTTTCATATGAATTCCAACGCGATAACCAACATCTTCCCTGATAAAAACTTTCCCTCCTCTCATACCGTAACACAAAGTATCTCCTGCCTGTCCATGTACAATTATTGTTCCTGAATTCATGGTATTTGCTATTCCATCCTGAGCATTTCCGTGAACAATAATTTCAGCTCCGTTCATAAATGCACCCATGTCATTTCCTGCAATACCTTCCACTTCGATTTTTACTCCATTACCGATACCATCGCCGATATATCTATGACCTAATACATTAATTAATTTAAAATGAGTTTCGCCGGCAATAATTTTATTTCTGATTTGCTGGTTTAAATCTTTGTAATATAAATTTTTTGCGTCTATAATCATCATTTTTAATTCCTTCCAACCATATCGTTATAAATATATTTTATATAATTTCTTTTTTTAAAGCTATCACAGGTTCGCCTGCTACAGGGTGCCATGTTTTATCGGGTTTTTTTGACATATACATTATAGCTGATTCTTCGCTTGCAATGAATGTCTTATTTCCTTCGGTCGCCGCCACAAGCGGCCTCAGTTTTATTCTATCGTTAAGTCCTATCATTCCATTTGAAAATGCAAGGACAATTGCAAAAGGACCATTCAATGAAATGCTGCCATAAACTATTCTTAAAGCTTCATAAAGTTTTTTTTCATTATCAGGCATATCATCTATGCGCGACCAAAAATCGGGAGTTAAAATTTTACAAACCAGTTCAACCGGAAGTTTATGTTTTCTTATAAGCAAATCAAAAATATAAACGATGACTTCAGTATCAGTCATACAGGTAAGTTCATAGTCATACATCTCAAGATAACGTTTGTTAATTCCGTAAGAGGATATTTCTCCATTATGCACAACAGTATAATCAAGAAGGCCAAACGGATGCGCCCCTCCCCACCATGATGGTGAATTAGTGGGAAATCTGTTATGAGCTGTCCATAAATAACCTTTATAATTTTCGAGCATAAAAAAGTTTGCGATATCTTCAGGATAGCCAACTCCTTTAAAAACACCCATGTTTTTTCCGCTTGAAAAAACATAAGCTCCCTTTATCGTAGAATTTATTTCCATTACTCTACGTACAACAAATTCATCATCGTCAATATTTTCATAAGCTATATTCGGAGTATCTGTAAACACCCTTCTTGATTTAACAAAATATCTTCTTATTAATGGATGTTTTCCGAGCGGATGCGAATCAAATTTTGTTTCATGCCTGTGCGGAAGCGCGCCATGTTTATCGACATAAAAATATTTGTTTAAAAAATTTTCAGTATTTTCAGCAGAGACAGCATCATTGAAAAAACAATGAAAAGCATAGTAATCAGGAAATTCAGGATAGCAACCATATACAGCAAATCCTCCGCCCAGTCCGTTTCCTCTGTCGTGCATACTTGCTATAGATGCGATTATTGAATCTCCTGACATTTGATTTCCCGAAGAATCCATCATAGCAGCTAATCCGCAGCCGCCAATAATTTTATGATCTTCATAACATATATTTTCTGTAGAATAAATATTATTCATTTTCATATCTCCATTCATCAGGTAAATCAGCTATGCTGAAATCCGGCAGTAATAATTTGTCTTTTATAATTGAAACATCAAACTTTTTTTTAAGCAGATAAGATAAAATTCCTGATTTTTGAATTGATTTTCCCATCATTATAAATCCGGTAATTTTATCATTAATCAAAAAAATTTTTTCATAAATATTTCTTTTTTCAACTTTATAAATTAATTTTTCTGAGTTTTCATTTTGCAGGTTTCCAACTGAAACTATCGGTATATCTGAAAATTTTAACGGGCTTAACGGGTAGCCCCCGGCAAACTCCCTTGAATTTCCGGTCATATTAACTCCTGCAGTAAGTCCTGTTTCAAAAGCCCATATCCATAATGGAATCGGATAGATTTTATCAGTTGTCAGATCGTTAATTTCAGTTACATCTCCTGCTGAAAATATGTTTTTTATGTTAGTTTCGCAATTATTATTTATTGAAATTCCCAAATTTGATTTAATACCGCTTTCATTTATAATACTTAAATCCGGTTTTACGCCTATAGAAAAAATTATTATATCTGATTCAATAAATTTTCCTGATTTTAAATTGACATCCATTGAGCCGTTTTTAGATTTTTCTATTGAGACAACTGATTCATCAGTATATATATCAATATTCCTTGATTTGAATTGGCTTGTTACTATTTCAGAGATATATTCATCGGCTGATCTAATTAAAGGTTTTGATGCAAGTTCGACGATTTTGACAGAAATATTGTTTTTTGAAAGAGCATAAGCTACTTCGAGTCCGATAAATCCTGCTCCCACCACCACCGCTGATTTTATTGAAGATAAATTGTTTTTCAATCTTGCCAAATCCTGCATATTTGTGAATGTGTAGATTTTATTTTTTACTGATTCATCAATTTTAACTGGAGGCATTATCGGTTTTCCGCCGGTACCTATTAATAATTTTTCAAAATAGAATTCTTCGCCGTTTTTTGAAATGATTTTTTTATTTTTAGAATCAATCTTGGTTATAACTGTATTTTCGATAAAATTTAATTTATTTGATTTAATTAAATCTTCGCTGTAAACATAGACGATTTTTTTTTCATATTTTTTATTGCTGAGAGCTTCAGCTATTACGGGACGTGAATAAATAATTTTAGTATCGGAAGATATAACAGTTATTTCGTTTGTTTTATCGTATAATCGTATTCCATTTATGCATCCGAGCGCAGCTGCGCTTGATCCGATTAATATATATTTATTCGAATTCATTAGTCGATCTCCTCAATTGTTAATACTTTATTCGGACAAATCTCAACGCATGCAGGCGATTCTTTTCCTTCGCATAAATCGCATTTTATAGAAAATTTATCTCCATGTTCATTTTCGGCCTGCATTATAGCTCCGTTTGGACAAACCATTATACAGCTCCAGCAGCCTATACATTTTTTGGAATCAAGATTGATTTTTCTATCAGAAGTTTTTATTATTGCTCCTGAAACGCATGCTTTAATACATTCAGGTTCTTCGCAGTTTCTGCATGAATTCATAAATGAAACAGCTTCTCTTTTTGAAACATTATTTCTTGGCTGAAGCATATAATTTTTATCTAAAAATAATATGTTATCAATGTCTGAAGTATGAGCTATTGAACAAGCAACAGAACATAATCCGCACGATACACAAAACTCCTGGCTGCATTTAATTCTTTTTTTTTTCATTTAAGTTATTTCACTCCGAAAATATTAATTTAATAAAGTTCCGAAAAAATTTTATCAATAAAGTTTATGGATTCAATAATCATTCATCAGTATTGTTTTAAAATAAATGCTTTCGGTAAAATTGTTAAAATTTTTTTTATATAATTTTTAACTTCCAGCCTGCTTTACTCCAAGTATTGTATTTTCTTCTTCAGTCAAACCTATTGACCTTAATCTTATTCTTGAACCTCTGAGACTTTCTATTGAATTTATTCCTAAAGAACCAAGAACATCTTTTATTTCAAGTGACCATGCGCGTATAAGGTTATATAATCTTTTTTTTATTATTTCTGGATTCAACCGCTTTGAAAGATATGGGTTATTTGTCGTGATTCCCCATGCACATAATCCTGTATGACACTGCTGACATAACGTGCATCCGGCAGCGAGCAGTATTGGAGTGCCTATATAGACTGCATCAGCGCCTAATGTAATAGCTTTTAAAATGTCTGCAGCGTTTCTGAATCCGCCTGCTGCTATTAAAGATATTTTGTTTCTCAATTTTTCTTTTCGCAGCCTTTCATCAACAGCAGCCAAAGCTAAGGCAACAGGAATGCCTACGTGATCCCGTATTATTTTGGGCGTTGCTCCGGTACCTCCGCGAAACCCGTCTATAACAATAACGTCAGCTCCTGCGTATGCTATGCCGCTTGCTATTGCTGCAATGTTATGGACTGCTGATACTTTTACAAACACAGGTTTAGTATAATTAACCGCTTCTTTTATTGCATAGATTAATTGTCTTAAATCTTCAATTGAGTAAATATCGTGATGAGGCGCAGGTGAAATTGCGTCAGTTCCTTCAGGAATCATTCTTGTTTCTGATATTGAAAATGTTACTTTTTCACCCGGTAAATGTCCGCCTATTCCTGGTTTAGCGCCTTGTCCTATTTTAATTTCTACGGCCGCGCCTGCATTTAAATAATTCACATCTACCCCGAATCTTCCTGAAGCGCATTGAACTATGGTATTTTCGGAATATTTTCTCAAATCCTTGTGGAGCCCGCCTTCTCCAGTATTCCAGCATATTCCAAGTTCTTTTGAAGCTTCTGCAAGGGCCTTTTGAAGATTTAAATTTATTGAACCGTAAGACATAGCGGAAAATAATATTGGAACATTAAGTTTAATGTGAGGTGAAAAATTTTTTTTTAATTCGAATCCGGATTTGGAGTTTTGTTTAATTTCTACTGTATCATCATGAGAACCTATATACGTTCTGAGTTCCATAGGTTCTCTCAGAGGATCTATAGGAGGATTAGTAACCTGGCAAGCATCAAATAATAGATGGTCCCAATAAATTCTGTATTCTTTGTCATTACCTGCTCCTGTTAACAAAATACAACCTGTTTCAGCTTGCTTGTAGAGATCAGTTATATGTTCTTTTGACCAGTTTGCATTTGCTCTGAATGGAGATTCCTTAAATTTAATTTCTATAGCATTCGTTGGACAAAACACTGAACATCTTTGGCATCCCACACATTTTGTATCATCATTTATAACGATATTATTGTCTTCGTTGAAAAATGTAGAACTGAACGAACACTGATTCACACAAACTTTACATCTTACACACCTATTATCATCGCGTATAACTTTAAAATTACAAAATGTTTCATAAAAATTTTTATTTAACATATTTTTCACCGCAAAATTTAACTCAAAAAATTATAATTTCGGATTATTTAATTAGGAAATAATAATAACATATATTAAAATTAAAATCAAGTTAATAAATAATAATAAAATTTAATAGACAATTTCAGAATTATATAATATAATAAAAAAAGAATTTTAATAAATTTTACGGGGTGAGAATATTATGAAATTATTGGTTGCCGACGGCATTTCAAAAGAAGCTCAAAAGATTTTGGAATCAATTAAAGGATTGGAATGCGATATAAGAAAATCAGTGAAACCAGATGAATTATTAAAAATAATTGGAGATTACGATTTTTTAATTGTACGCAGCGCTACAAAGGTTACTAA
>JAGOBX010000195.1 GCA_017999075.1 Candidatus Babelota bacterium
CGCCATCTATCATATCCTCCTCAAAAATAAACCGCAAAAATATTTTCTTATAAAAATTTCTTATTAAAAAATAATATTTTTATAAGTTTCCTAATTATTTCTTTTTCTTGCTTATTATAAATTTATTTGTACTTTTCTTTTTATCTCTAGTTTTATATCCTTTAGTTGGCTTACCCCATGGCGTACACGGGTTTCTTCCTCCTGAAGTTTTTCCTTCTCCTCCGCCTAGAGGATGATCTATAGGATTCATAGCCACTCCGCGAACATTTGATCTTATTCCAAGCCATCTTGTTCTACCTGCTTTACCTACACTTATATTTATTGATTCAGTATTTCCAACCTGACCTATTGTGGCTCTGCATGTTAACAAAACTTTCCTCAATTCTCCAGAAGGTAAACTCACATAAGCATATTTGCCTTCCTTCCCTGTTATCTGAGAAGCAGTTCCTGCTCCACGACAAATTTTTGCGCCGCGGCCCGGTTCTAATTCTATATTATGAATTTGAGTTCCTGTAGGTATCTTTGACAGAGGTAAACAGTTTCCTACTTTTATCTCAGCATTATCTCCAGACATGATTTTCATACCTACCATAAGTTTGTCTGGCGCTATTATATATCTTTTTTCTCCATCTGCATATATAGCCAGCGCTATACGTGAATTACGGTTCGGATCGTATTCTATAGAAGATATAGTCGCCTGAATATTGTCTTTATCCCGTTTAAAATCTATTATCCTGTATCTTCTCTTATGACCGCCGCCTCTATGCCATGATGTTACTCTCCCCATATTATTGCGACCGCCGCTTTTTTTCAACGACATTGTTAAAGATTTTTCAGGCTTTGATTTTGTTAATTCACTAAAATCAGATACAGACATTCCCCTGCGTCCGGGAGTTGTTGGTTTTAATTGTTTGATACCCATAAACTATTTCCCTTCAAAAAATTTAATTTTATTATCAGCTTTAACGCGAACTATTGCTTTCTTAACAGATGATGTCATTCCAGGCTGCTGACGTACTCTTTTCTTTTTACCGATTTGATTAATTATATTAACGCTTTCAACTTTTACGTTAAACAGCTTTTCTACCGCTTTTTTAACTTCCTGTTTTGTCGTATCAACTGCTACTTCAAATCCGTATTGATTTGTTGTCTCACGCGCTATAGTTGATTTTTCAGATATTATAGGTTTTAAGATAATGTTATGCTCTTTACTCATTTCAGCAAATCCTCCAATTTATTCACAGCCGATTTTATTAAAACAAGATATTTATTTTTTAAAACTTGATATGTATTGATATCTTTGTATATTATACCTGTTGCTCCGGGTATATTTCTGATAGATTTAACTATATTCTCATTTTTTTCAGGCATAATCACTAAAACTGTATCAAAAATTTTAAGATTATCTAATATTTGATTCATTTTTTTTGTGGATGGTTTTTCAAAATTAAAATCTTCAAGAGCGATTATGTTGGTTTCTTTATTTTTTGTACTTAACGCGCTTTTCAATGCTGCCTGTCTCTTGCTTTGAGGAATTCTAACGTCATAATCAGCAGGTTTTAAGGCAAATGTATGTCCGCCGCCAACCCATACAGGACTTTTCTGGTTTCCTGAACGCGCTCTACCGGTTCCCTTCTGTCTCCAAGGTTTTTTACCTGTGCCATTGACTTCAGCTCTACTTTTAGTAGCTTTTGTTCCTTGACGCTGATTGTTCAAATAAGCAGTTACAACTTCATGCATCAGTTCCGGCTTAACTTCAACATTGAAGATTTTATCATTTAGTTCTATTGTTTCTTTAGGCTCGCCGTTAATATTCATAACTTTTATGACAGACATTTTTTATCTCCTACAATTTAAACATCAAAGCTTCATTTTATTTCTTCTTTAAAAATAAAAACATTTGAAGAAAATTTATTTACAAAATATTACAATTTTACTTCTATATCTACGCCGGCTGGCAAATTAAGTTTACTTAATTTTGATATAGTATCCTTACTTGGATTCATTATATCAAGAAAACGTTTATGTGTACGGATTTCAAACTGCTCTCTTGATTTTTTATCAACATGCGGAGATCTTAACACTGTAAATTTACTTATTTTTGTCGGTAACGGTATCGGCCCAATTACATTTGCGCCTGTACGTTTAGCAGTATTGATGATCTCTTTTGTAGATTTATCCAGCAGTTTATGATCAAATGCTTTCAACTTAATTCTAATTTTATCTTTTGCCATAAATTTTTTTCTCCCTGAAAAATTGCGGAAATAATCTTTTTCAGATTTACTTCCGCAACATTATATTAGCTATTATTCAATAATCTCAGTTATTACTCCTGCTCCAACTGTTTTTCCGCCTTCACGTATTGCAAATCTCATTTCTTTTTCCATTGCTACAGATGATATCAGAGATACTGTCAATGCAGTATTATCTCCAGGCATAACCATTTCAGCGCCTTCCGGTAATTCAACTATACCTGTAACATCAGTGGTTCTGAAATAAAATTGAGGTCTGTAATTTTTAAAGAATGGAGTGTGTCTTCCGCCTTCTTCTTTGCTCAATATATATACTGTACATTTAAACTTTTTATGCGGAGTTATTGATTTCGGAGCAGCCAGTACCATACCTCTTTCAACAGAAGTTTTATCTATACCTCTCAGCAGTGCTCCAACATTATCTCCTGCTTGAGCAAATTCTAACTCTTTACGGAACATTTCTAAACCTGTAGCAACAGTTTCTCTTGTTTCTGCAAATCCTACTATTTCAATTTTATCTCCAACTTTTATTTTACCGCGTTCAACTCTTCCAGTTACAACTGTACCGCGACCGCTTATTGTAAAAACATCTTCAACTGAGAGTAAGAAAGGTTTATCAACTTCACGCATAGGATCCGGAATATAAGAATCAAGCGCTTCTATTAATTTTATTATTGAACCTTCGCCGGCTTCTGATTTGTCGCCCATAAGAGCTTTAAAAGCCGAACCCCTTACTACCGGAACTTTATCTCCAGGAAATTCATATTTTGTCAATGTTTCTCTAACTTCTTCTTCTACGAGATCTATTAATTCAGGATCTTCAACAACATCTATTTTATTTAAATATACAACTAAATAAGGAACTCCGACTTGTCTTGCAAGAAGGATATGTTCTTTTGTCTGCTGCATTACTGAGTCGTCTGCCGCAACTACTATAATGGCTCCGTCCATTTGAGCAGCGCCTGTTATCATGTTCTTTATATAATCTGCATGACCAGGACAATCTATATGTGCATAATGTCTCTTTTCCGAAGAATACTCAACGTGCGAAGTCGCTATTGTTACAATCTTCTTAGCAGCATCTTTAGTATCCATTTTTCTTGATCCGGACGCGATACTTACATCTGCGTAAGATTTATATTCAGCCAATCCTTTTTCTGCCAATACTTTCGTTATTGCAGCTGTTAAAGTTGATTTCCCATGGCTAATATGTCCTATTGTTCCGACATTCACATGCGTTTTTGTTCTCGAAAATTTTTCTTTTGCCATTTTAAAACACTCTCCTTTTTTTCTTTATTAACAAATCATTTTCTATATTTTTTCCTGCTTTTAAACTCAAAAGCGGATTATTATATATTTTTTTTAAAAAATTTCAACTATTTTTTTTGATATTTCTTCAGGCAATCTCTCATACCTGTCAAACTGCATAGAATATGATGCCCTGCCTTGCGTTATCGAACGTATATCTGTCGCATATCCGAACATTTCAGATAACGGCGTTTCAGCATCTATTGTCTTGCCATTATACTTTTCTCCAATATTCAATACCGAGCCGCGTCTCCTGTTTATATCGGATATAATATCACCGACATATTGATCCGGAGAAACAATTTCAAGTTTCATCAGCGGTTCCAATAATACCGGATTTCCTTTATTGAACGCTTTATTAAATGCCTGAGATGCAGCCATCGAATACGCCGCTTCACTTGATTCATTCTCGACAAAACGGCTGTCTTCAAGCGTTATTTTAATATCTTCTATTTTAAAACCAGCGTATGGACCGCTGTCACTGTTATTTAATATGCAGTTCTTTATTGCGTCAATATATTGCTGAGGCAGTTTGCTTGTATCTATTTTTGAACTAAACTCTATTCCTTTATTTGGATTCGGACCTACTGTAATTACAGCATAACCGAACTGATTTTTTCCATTTATCTGTTTACTGAATTTTCCTTCTTCCGTAGCATTTTTTATTACTGTTTCTTTATATGTTACTGTCGGTCTTCCAACATTTACTTCTATCTTGAATTCACGTTTCAAACGATCTGTTATTATTTCAAGATGTAACTCTCCCATTCCCTGTATTATTATTTGACCGCTTTCCTGATTATATTTTGTTTTAAAAGTCGGGTCTTCTTCGCTTAATTTCTCAAGAGATTCCAACAATTTATCATGTTCCGCAACAGTTTTTGCTTCCACAGCTATTGATACAACTGTTTCAGGAAACATCATTTTCTCAAGATATAACTCAGAGCCTTTAGCAGTTAAAGTTTCTCCTGTGAACATTTTACAGTTTACCACTATAGCTACTATTTCTCCGGCAGAACATTCCTTTATTTCTTCCCTTTTGTTTGCATGCATAAGCAGAATTTTTCCGATTCTTATTTTTTTATTTTGGTTTACATTAATAACCTGTTCTCCTACCGATACTTTTCCGGAATATATCCGAATATAAATTAATTTACCAAAAAAAGAATCGTTTACTACTTTAAATATTAATGCTGTAAAAGGTTCTTTGTCATTAATTTTTCTGCTTACAGTTAGCATTAAATTATTTATGTCATGCCCTTTTACGTCAGGTATATCTGATGGGCACGGCAAATAATTTACTATCCCATCCAATAAAAACTGAACCCCTTTATTTTTTAATGATGAACCGCTGAATACAGGAACTATTCCATTCTGTATTGTTGCTTTTCTTATTCCTGAAACTAAAAGTTCTTCAGAAATATCAAGGCCTTCAACGTATCTACTGAGGATTTCATCATCGTAATCAGACACCTTTTCAATCAATTGATGCCTTAAATGTTCAGTTTTTTCTATAAATTCGGATGGTATATCTTTCTCAACAATATTTACACCTAAAGATGTATTGTCCCAATAATACGCTTTGTTTTTTATTATGTCTATTACACCTATAAAACTTTCTTCACTACCTATAGGAAAATTTATTATAGCAGGAGTTGCATTCAATCTTTCTTCTATCATCGACAAAACACGATTAAAATCAGCTCCCAGCCTGTCCAGTTTATTTATATAAGCAATTTTGGGAATTTTATATCTGTCTGCTTGTCTCCAAACTGTTTCTGACTGAGGTTCAACTCCGCCAACCCCGCAAAAAATCATTACAACCCCGTCAAGCACTCTTAAAGAACGTTCAACTTCAGCTGTAAAATCTATATGCCCCGGCGTATCAATAATGTTTATTCGGGTATCTCTCCAATAGCACGTTGTTGCCGCTGAAGTTATTGTAATTCCTCGCTCTTGCTCCTGCACCATCCAATCCATGGTTGCAGTTCCTTCATCAACTTCCCCGATTTTATATGTTTTGCCGGTATAATATAATATCCTTTCTGTGGTAGTAGTTTTCCCTGCGTCTATATGGGCAATTATACCGATATTTCTCATTTGTCTAATATCAATTTTACTCATTTTATCCTCTTATAATCATATTTTTTATGTCCGTTAGACCATCTCAACAATATAATCCAAGAGGACTACTTTAATCCATTTTTTACCATTTATAATGAGCAAAAGCTTTATTTGCTTCTGCCATCTTAAATACGTCTGTTTTCTTCTTTATACATGAACCAGTATTATTATATGCGTCAATAATCTCTCCAGCTAATTTTGCAGGCATACTTTTTTCTTTACGCGCCATTGAATATTCACGCAACCATCTGAATACAAGTGCCTGTTTTCTTTCAGGTCTTATATCTGCAGGAACCTGATATGTAGCTCCTCCGACTCTTCGTGACCTAACTTCTACTGTAGGTCTTATATTGTCGCAAGCTTTTTCAAATATCTCCAAAGCATTTTCACTCGTTTTTTCTTTTATTATATCTAATGCCTTATACAAAACATTTTCAGCTGTACTGCGTTTACCTTGTTTTTGAAGATGATTAATAAACTTGGTTATTAATAAACTGTTATATTTTGAATCAGGCAACACACGTTTTACTTTTGTTGCTATACCCTTTTGTTTTCTTCGCGACATATTTTTTCACTCCAATTCTTTTTTTCTTCAAACTTATTTTTTCGGTCTTTTTGCACCGTATTTCGATCTTGCTTTTTTCCGTTTTTCTACTCCAGTAGCATCTAACGCGCCACACACTATATGATATCTGACTCCAGGAAGATCCTTAACTCTTCCACCTCTAACAAGCACTACAGAGTGTTCCTGCAATGTGTGGCCTTCGCCAGGTATATATGCTGTAACTTCCAATCCGCTTGTCAGCCTTACACGAGCAACTTTTCTTAATGCCGAATTCGGTTTCTTAGGAGTAGTCGTGTACACTCTTAAGCAAACTCCTCTGCGTTGAGGACATTCTTTCAACGCCTTGGCTAATTTTCTTTTTACTTTATCTTTTCTACCCTGTTTCAATAGTTGATTTATCGTTGGCAATTAACCTTACCCCCATAACAAAAATATAAGTGAATATTTTATATTTAAAAAAATTAAAGTCAAAGTTTTTTTTAATTTTTTTATTTAATTCTTATTTTTCAACAAGTTGTTCATCACTTTCTACGTTTTTTTCTATTTCATTTAGTTCAAATTTTTCAATTTTTTCT
>JAGOBX010000196.1 GCA_017999075.1 Candidatus Babelota bacterium
GTCTTCAGGAAAATATTTATGTAAATTGTCAACAATATGCTTTTCTGTTTTTTTATCTATTTCGGTGACTATATCTTTTGGATTTTTAAAATAAATTTCAGTAGATTTTATTTTTTCAAAATTATCTAGTAGAATTTGGCCTGCAGTTCTGGCGATTTCAATAGTTCTTTTTAATTTATCTTCAAACACAATTCAAATCTCCAACTAAAAATAAGTTTGTATTGGAGCTATTGAAAAAAACAATAAATCCAAAATAAACATTTTTTAAAATTTAAATTGAAAAAAAGTAATGTTATGTTACCGGCAAATTTTTATAGGAACAGGTTTATTATTCTTATCAAGTTTTACAAATACCATTTCACATTCTATTACTGGTTTGTTTTTTTTTATATTACTCACAGAATAAGTATTTGCTTTAACAATCACTGTTATCGAAGTTTTACCGATCCTGATAAATTTACCGTAAAATTCAAGAATATCTCCAAGTTTAGCTGGTGATTTAAACGACACATTTTTCAAAGCTACTGTCACAATATTAGCGCATTTGCATATTTCCGATGAAAACACATAACCTGCTTCGTCAATCCAGCCAAGCATAACTCCGCCAAAAAGATTTCCGTGAACATTCAAATCGCTTTGTTTTACAGTATGCCTGGTTATAAGTTTATACTCATCAGATTTTTTTAGAAACATAATTCATTAAACCGCCGGCATTTATAAGTTCCTGCATAAATTCTGGAAACGGTTCTGATTTAAATGATTTTCCTGAAGTTTTATTGGTTATCGTTCCTTTCACAAAATCGATTTCCACTTCATCCCCTTCTTTTATATTTTCAACAGCATCAACGCTTTCCATAATCGGCAACCCGATATTCAGTGCATTTCTATAAAAAATCCTTGCGAATGATTTGGCAATAACACAGCTGATTCCTACGGCTTTTATGGATATCGGCGCATGTTCGCGCGATGATCCGCATCCAAAATTTTCATCTGCAACAATTATATCACCAGGTTTCATTTTTTTAACAAAATCTTTATCGATATCTTCCATACAGTGTTTGGCAAGTTCCGCAGGTTCGGACACATTCAAATACCTGGCCGGAATTATTTCATCAGTATTAACGTCAGCTCTGTATTTCCATACTTTCCCGGTATATTTCATAAATATATCCTCCAAAATTTATATTATTTTTTTTGATTCATTCCAAATAGCATCCATTTCTTCAAGAGTGGAATTCTCTGCTTTTTTTCCGCGTTTATATAATTCATCTTCAACAGCCGCAAATCTTACCCTGAACTTTTTTATTGTTCTGTTTAATGCTTCAGCAGGATTAATTCCGGTAAACCGCGCAAGATTCACAACAGCCATAAGAATATCTCCCATTTCATCTGTCATCTTTTCATAATCATTATTATCGCTGTCAACTTTAAACTCGCCGATTTCTTCTTTGATTTTAGAGATTACATCGTCAATATTCGTCCAGTCAAACCCTACTTCAGCAGCTCTTCCCTGAATCCTGTATGCCTGTTCAAGAGGCGCTATATCCAATGGAATTTCATCCAATATATGTTTTTTTATGTTCATATCTATTTTTTTTCTTCTTTTTTCTTATTAAATAATTTATTTAAAAAATTGTAATAAAAATTTTTATCATCGTCCTTATTTTTAGAATATAATTCGCCTTCAGTAACATAAAAATTTTTTTTACATTTCTCGCAAATTAAAGAAATAGGCCTGACCGGACTCAATACAGTTATTTCAAAATTATCGTTTGGGCATTTGTAATATTTCCACTTGTAAATTTTCACAGGATCGTTTTTATCTGTCTGATCAATATACCATTCCGCTTCTACAAGCGGTTTTACTTCGCCGTCAAGATATGGCTGCAAATCTCTTATTTCTTTAGGCAGTTGCCTTTTTTCTTCATAATATTTCTTTGCCGCATTTGACATTTCTTGACGTCTCTTTTCAGGAAGAATTTCTACAGTATACCATTTAACTGTTGAAAACGCTAATGCAAACAATACTATGAATATCAATATTCCTTTCATTTATCATACCATCTCTTTTTATAAAATTTAACATTTATTAAGATTATTCAAGAATAATAATCATAATAAATTTATTTATTTAGTCAATAACAAATCAAAAAAACAGATTTAATGAAGAATATCTTTTAAAATCTATTTTTTTCTCTGGGAAAATGCAATCGATACTGCTACTTTTGCAATATTAAAAAAACTGCCTGTTTTAATAGAACCGATGAATCTCCGCAATATAAACGCGGGATTAAAATAAAAACTCCGATAAAATTTTCTGTAATATTTTTCGACTATTTCCCAGTCTAACGAAGGATGTTTATAAACAGATCTCGGAGACAAATGAAAATTATACATTCTGAAATCTCCCGGAGGAAATATGAGATTCTGCGCGTTATACTCATCGTATAATATTGTTCCGGGAAACGGCATAGCTATACTCACTTTAACATAATCTAACGGAAGTTTATTCGCAAATTTTATTGTTTCATCCATAGTTTTTTCTGTATCATCAGCAAATCCTACTATAAAAAAACCGAACGCTTCTATCCCTGCTTTTTTTGTCATTCTTATACCTGTTTCTATTTTTTCCAGAGTTGTGTTTTTCCCTGTATTATCTAAAACCTTCTGATTTCCGCTTTCTATTCCGAATGACACTCTGTAACAACCAGCTTTTTTCATTTTATGCATAAGAGTCTGATTAATTCTGTCCGCTCTTATTCCATTTGAACAATACCAGCTTATTTTTATTTTCCGCGCAAGGATTCCGTCGCATATATCTTCGGAACGTTTCATATCAGTTGTAAATCCGTCATCCGCTATAAAAAAACTTTTAATTCCTATAGTTTTAATATGATGTTCAATTTCATCTAAAACCCGTTCTGCAGATTTTGGTCTGAATTTATATCCATGAACAATTTTATTGCAAATTTTACATTTAAACGGGCATCCTCTGCTTGTTTCCAAAAATATCACAGGATTATCAGGAGTATGCAGTTTGGAAAGAGAATATAAAGACATATCATATAAAGTATAATCAGGAAACGGAATTTTATCCATATTGCTTATATACGAACTGTGATCGAGCCTATGAATACTACCGTCTTTATTTTTAAACGCCAACCCTTCAATCTTTTCACGAGATTCTCCGTTTAAATATTTAACAAAAGATATTTCCGATTCTCCTATGAAAACATAATCAAAACAATCGTTCTGTAAAGTATTTTCAACTGAAGCGCTTGCATGAGGTCCGCCGATCACTACAGGAATATCAGGATTTATTTGTTTGCATATTTTCGCTATTTCAAGAGCATGAAAATAAGTCGCTGACGTGCATGTTAATCCAATATGTTTAGGATTAAATTCTTTTATGGTTTTAGATAAAATTTCATTATCATCTTCATAAAAAGTCAAATCCAGTATTTTAGGAATATATCCGTTTTCTTTGCATACTGCCCCTAAAATTGCCAAAGCTAATGAAGGCAGATGAAACGCAGCTGATTTTACAGCCACATCTTTATAAGATTTGTTCGAACTCGGCATAATAAAAAGTATATTTTTGTTTTCCATCATATTCACCCGGATTATTTTTTTTCCAAACTTATCAAATCATCATAAGTTTCACGTTTTCTTATAACAGATGATTTGTTTCCGTCAACCAGTATCTCAGCAGTTCTTGGTCTTGAATTATAATTTGACGACATGCTGAAACCGTATGCGCCTGAGCTTAATACAGCCAAATATTCATTTTGTTTCACGCACGATATTTTTCTTTCTTTAGCAAAATAGTCTCCCGATTCGCAAACAGGTCCTACTATATCAAAAACCCCTGTTTTTCCTGTCTTTTTTACAGACATAATGTGATGATATGCTTCATAAAGAGTCGGTCTTATCAGATCATTCATAGCTCCATCTGTTATAATAAACTTCTTAATTCCGATATCTTTCACATAAACTGTTTTAATTAATAGCAATCCTGAATTACCAGCAATATACCTTCCCGGTTCAAGAATTAGTTTCATTCCAATACCTTGTATTTTATTTATTACCATTTGCCCGAATGCTTTTACATCAATAGGTTTTTGTTCAGGTTTATACTGGATTCCAAGACCTCCTCCGATATTCAATGTTTTAAGATTAATCCCGCGTTTTTTTATCAGTTCAACTGTTTTTAAAAGTTTGGTCAAAGCCTTTTCAAAAGGTTCCACCTCAGTGATTTGCGAACCGATATGACAGTGAATCCCGTAAGGAATAACATTTTTATATTTGGATATCTTGGTATATAATTCCGGCGCAATATCAATATTAATGCCGAATTTGTTTTCTTTTTTTCCTGTAGTTATTTTCGCATGAGTGTGAGCGTCCACATCGGGATTTACACGTACGGCTATTTTAGCTTTTTTTTTCAATAACCCAGCTATTGAATCTATAAGTTCAATCTCAGGAACAGATTCGCAATTAAACATCAGAATGTCAGACTTTAACGCAAACCTTATTTCTTCCTCTGTCTTGCCTACTCCGGCATAAACTATTTTTGACGATTCAACTCCGGCTTTAAGAGCCCTGTACAATTCTCCTCCTGAAACAATATCACAGCCTGCGCCATGATTTTTTATAAGTTTTATTAAATTTATATTTGAACATGTTTTTACGGAAAAACAAATCAAGTGGTCTATGTTTTTCAAAGAATTTTTTATATTATTATAGCTTTCCAAAAAATTTGATTTACTGTAAACATACAGGGGAGTCCCGTATTTTCCAGCTAATTCCGACAATGACACATCTTCTAAATAAAGTTCATTGTTTTTATATTTTAAATTATTCATATTATAAACCTCAGTTCAATTCTATTATTATATTAAATAAAACCGTATTATTCAGAACCGAACATTCCTGAAGTTTTTTTGTAATCTTCCGGAAGTTCAAATTCTAAATCATTAAATTTTGTTTCTTTAACTTCAATAAGTTCTTCTGTTGTTTTGATTTTGTTTCCCATAATATCAGATGATGTCGCAGACATTACAGTTATTCCTCTAAGCTTTTTAAATTCGTCAAGTATATCTTTTGAAACATTCTGATTCATTCCCATAGTTGACAGCATTGCCACAGCAAATTTCGAATATAATTCATAATTTATTTTAATATCTTCTGTTGTCCATAATTCCGATACTGTTTCCTGATTTCCCATAACATTCATTTTCATTGTTTGAACATATTTTCTGCAATTCCAGCTTTTAATTTTTTTTTTCTCGCCTATATCATTGACTTTAACGCTGATTTGAGGATTCATAAAAATCGAAGATTCTATATCTGCGTCTTCTCCAAGCTGTTTTTTTAATTCCTTCTTAATTGTTTCTTTCATGCTTCCTGCATTCATATTCAATTCCATATATGATTTATTCTGATGCGTCAATAAATACATGGAATTTTTGTCAAGTCTTATTATACAGGTATAATTTTTCCCGTCGTCAACACGCATTTTATCTTCGCCTATTTTTACCATAGATACATACCCTGAAGCAGGATTCTGCTTGCCCGAAAAATCATATGAATCAGTAGTTTTATTATATTTCAAAAGCATGTCTGATTTCAATTGATCATTCAGAAAAAATAATACAATTATAAAAATAATTGAAAACAATGCCGTTTTATTTTTCATAATAAATAATATCCTCCTGCGCTCTGTATCATTCCAATTTAATCAAAAAAGGAAATTAGAATCGAATAACAGTCAGCTTATCAGGTATAATTCAGGAATAAATAAAAAACTGGATTTAATAATTCCTTTAATTTTAAAGAAACGCGTGTTAAATTTCCCCTCGTTTAAATACAATTTTTCCTTCATCTACAAAAATATTAAAATATGGTTTTCCGGAACGTTTAACCTGTATAAGCGCTCCGTCAACAAGAGTCATTTCATAAATTTTTTCTTTACTTTTTGCAAGTTCATTCAAAAAACCATAAAATTCATGCATTTTAAATTCGACTTCTTCAAACTTTTCTTTAGTTTGTTTTACCCTTTTTTTTCTTTCTCTTTCCTCTTTTTTTTGTTTACGTTCTTCCTGTTTCTTCTGTCTGTTTTGTTCTTTTTCCTTTCTTCTCAATTCTTTTTTTTCTTCTTTAGTCAGTTCTCTATTTTCATTTTTTTCAGGTTCAGCATCAGCAGGTTTGTTTTCAATATATTTTTTCAATTCTTTTTGAAACCATTCTTGTTTTCTGAAATCCTCTTCTATTCCCTGCTCTCCATATTTTACTATCAAACTATGGCATTTATATAAAGACGACCAATTAAGAATGGCCAATTCATCATCGTTAAAATTAGAAACTTTTTTCAATTCTTCTCTGATATTTACCCTGTCAGGAGCAACATAATCCGTTTTTTTCACTTCAAGTTTTTTATCTTCAGTCATATTTATCAACCCCTTCTATTTGGTATTATATTATATCTTAAAAAATACAGAATATAATTTTTCTATTTTTCAGATATCAATATTTGTATTTAATTTATTATATTTTATTAAAAAAAGCAATTTATTTATCTTATTATCGGCTTTGAAAAGCAGAGTAGGATTATTTTTTGTTTGTTGCAACAATTAAAAATTGTTTTCCGAATATACGCCATAAAAAAGGAATTTTCAAATATAATTTTATTAAAATTGCCGGTTGTTTTTTATTGTTTGACATACGAAATGGTAAAAATTTCGGAATACATATATTTATTTCAAAATCATTAATCTTTAAAAGTTCCGATATTGAATTTTCCGTTACAGGAATATGGT
>JAGOBX010000197.1 GCA_017999075.1 Candidatus Babelota bacterium
AATCTTACAGCGACGCTTCATTGAAATATATAAAAGGAACTTTGACAGGAACTCTGATTACCATATCTGCTGTCAATGCTTTTGGAACAGATACGCAGACTGACAATGTCAACATTCAGCTTTCAACAACTCCTGCAAACATAATTTTTATGGAATTTAAAGATGCTAATTATCAAAATTCTTTAATTTCAGAGGTTCTTCCTAATTCTACATTATATATTGAAGCGGTTGCTTATGATTTAAATCCGAACACTTCAGATACATTATTAGTTTATCTAATAAATAATAATCTTTCACCTTTAAATCCCGCTTGCTCAATACCTATAACATTATATGAAACAAACAGTAATTCAGGTAAATTTAGAAATTCAGCGAAACTTGGAGATATTACTAACAGAACTTCCTTAACATTACAAGCGTATTACGGAAATACAATAACAATATTCTCAAAAAATTTTGCAGACACAATTATTGTAACTACTCCGAAAGAACCTATTTACATAACAAGTCTAAAATATATGAGTTCGGATTATAATTCCATATTGACAAAAATTGTTTCTAATATTTTATATGTCGAAGTTAACGGTGAAGACGGTAATTCACTAACTTCCGATTCATTAGTTTGCAAAGTTTTTTCAACCTATCTTTCAGAGAACAACGCCATATCAATTACTCTTTTGGAAACATCAGTCAACACAGGAAAATATAGAGGATATTTTACTTTTAAATATTTTACTGATGATAATCAGGATTTTATCAAAGCACTAAAAAATAATGATACTATAGTCATATCCGTTACTAATACATCTACCGGATATAAATTTTACGATACTGTTTCAATACAGCCGACTTATTTATACATAGATGAAATAAATTATCTGCATCCTCAATCTAAAACAATTAATTCTAAAACATTGACAATTACAGGATTAATAGGCGATCCCTTAATGACAAACACCTTATATATGTATAATTCAGAGATTGGTAATACAGTAACCATCGGAACATTCACATCTCAAATGTCTTTTTCTTATACGGTAAATTTTGTTTCCAGCGGTTATAAAACATTATTTTTTACTGCTTCAACATCAAATGATATAATGTCACAAGAATCGAAAACAATTAATATCAATCTTGATTTAGCTCCACCAAAATTCATAGTATTATCTCCGTTTGACGGTCAACTTGTATCTCAAAAAAATATTACAGTTACAGGACGTCTTGAACACAGTAACGGACTTGACACTGCTTATATTCTGGTAAATAACAAAGATACTTTCCCAATAAAAATTGATTCTGTTGATACCTATCTGTTTACGTCTCAAATTTTAATTTCAGGAAATATAAACGGAGATTCTATTAAAATTATTTCAACTGATTTTATAGGTAATTCAGATTATAAAAATATATCAGTATATTATAAATCCGGCACAATAACATCGGCAATTACAGATCCATCATCTCAAAATATAATTATTCCAGACAATTATGACATTGCGAATGTCATATTATCTTCATTAAATTCATCCTCAATTCCTGATACTGCAAAAATAACAATCATTGGAGAAAATAATTCTTCAATAATTCTTGATTTAGAATTCAATAATCCTTCTTCTCCTGTAACTATAACCGTAAAAAATTCAAATTATTCTGAATTATTAAACAAAATTCAAACAGCAGGTTCAAACACAGCAAAATTATTCGGCAATCAGGAAGATTACGAAGCAGGATTAAAAACTTTACGTGAATTTAATTTCACATCAAACGGATTACCTTTTAACGATGCTTCCAACTTTAAAAATATTACAATTACTTATAATTTACCTGACAGACTGCGTGGGACATTTGCAACAAGTGTATTTAACTTCAACGAAACTTTAAAAAATTGGGAAAAAATCGATGAATCTTTAATTTCAAGAAGCAATGATGGAAATACAGTTTCTGCACACATCACACATTTTTCTATTTATGCTGTTTTCTTATCATCACAACCTACTGAACGCGATTTAAGTTCAGTAATTGTTTATCCTAATCCATTCAGACCAAATGACGACAATGATTTAACCGGAATAGAATACTCTTCTTCTATACCAAATTCTGGAATACATATTTCAGGTTTAACTGGAAATAATACAATTGAAATATATACCATTACCGGAGAACTTGTAACATCATTTACTACTTCAATCGGCCAGGCAAAAACAGTATGGAACGTTAAGAATTCCAATGGGAAATCAGTTGCCAGCGGATTATATTTAATTTTAATAAAAGATATTCAAGGAAATAAAACTGTTAAAAAATTTACTATTATCAGATAAATTATTATGCGTAAAACATATTTAGTTATTTTAATCGCAATATTATTTTTATTGCAAGGGATGGTTACTGAAACTTTATCTAAACCAACATCAACTTATGACGGTATAATACTTTCATTGCCTGTAACAGCTTATAATGCAGCTCTTAGTTCGGCAAATTCTTCTTTTTCAGATGATATAAACAGTTTAACTTCAAATCCTGCAGGATTGGCATCATTAAATTATAAAAGTATGTTATTTTCTCATTTTTCACATTTTCAGAATATTAACACCGAATATGCAGCAGCAGTAATCCCAATAAAAAAAACTAATGCCAATATCGGGTTTGATCTTACTTTTTTCAATTCCGGTTCTATAGAAAAATCATATATTGACAGTAACGGTAATCCTATCAAAAGCGGAACTTATAAAAATTATGATAAAATGATTGGATTCTATTATGCAATGAATTTTAAAGAAGAATTTAACGTTGGAGCAGGCATGAAATTCATTGATTCAAAACTCGGAGAAGTTTCTGCTCAAACTTTAAGAGGAAGTTTAGGTCTTCAAAAATATTTTCAAACTTCTGAAAATTCAAAAATAGCATTTTCCGCCAATATAAGAAATTTCGGCAGCGAACTTAAATTTGATCAGGAAAAAAATAAACCTAAAGAAATCTATAGAATAGGTGCAGGTGTAATTTTGGATTTATCTCTAAACAAAATAAAGACCGGCGTTGATATAGAATATGTTACAGACGATAAAATAAATTATTATGCAGCTATAGATATTCTTCTTGCTAAAATTTTAAGTTTACGCGGCGGATATGATTCCAGAAACGATGCAGGCAACAATTTTTCTTTAGGATTGGGATTAAATATAAATTCAAGTACAGTAGAAAAAGGTATAAACATAGATTATTCTTATACTCCATACGGCGACCTTGGTAATTCTCATAGATTCAGTTTATCTTTTGAATTCGGAAAACATAAAAATTCATCACATGATGTTCTTCCTATAGAACATTTGTTACAAATGTACAAACCTCAAGTTCAATATCAAAATAATTACTATAACCAGAACAATACTATTCAAAAAAAATCAGAATACATTAAACCAGATAAAAATATTCCGGCAAATAATATTTTTCAAAAAAAATCAAACAAATCAGATTTATCCCCAACTCAATTATTTAATAAAATTCTGATGTTGATTATGTCTGGAGATTTAAATGAGGCTCAAAGATTGCTTAACATTGATTTTTCAAATCAAAGGTTGCTTGCTCCAAACAAATTTTTAATGCTGAATAATATGATTATAGAACGGAAAAAATAAAAAATCATGTCTTATTTGCAATACGGAACAATTCTAAATTTTAAAAACAAATCAGTAATATATTCTCAAAATTCTTTTTTAGACAACAATAATTTTTTTGTTTATTTTGTTATAAAAGGTAAAATTATCATTGCAAAAAAATTATCCAACAACAATTTTTTCAGGATAGGATTAGGAAAAAATATGATTTTCGGTTTATCTGAATCTTCTCACGAAACAAAAAAAAGAATAATCAGCGCTATAGCAGTCGAAGATTGTGAACTGTACAGGTGGAAATATGATGATTTCATTCTCAATATTCAGGTTTCAATAACTCTTGCCAGAATAGCCACATATTCTCTATGCAGAGAATTAAGATTTTTAAACGAAAAAAAAGAACAAAATTTTTTCAATGAACAAAATTTAACTGCTGATTCAGAAATTGAAATTACAGAAGATACAGAAGTTCAAAATTGTTTATACAATCTTGCATTTAATACAGACATAGTCGAAATTGATGAAAACATAATTGCAAAATTCGGAAAAACATTTAAAAAAAATGATATAATGATTCATGAAAATGATGTTTCAAACGATTTCTTTATCATTCATAAAGGCGAAGCGGAAATTTTAAAAAATGAAAAAGTGATAGCAAAAATACGTTCCGGAGAAATAGTTGGTGAAATGTCATATTTCGATAAAATGCCCAGAACCGCTACAGTACGGGCATTAACCGAAGTATCAGTAATAGTCCTGAGACCAGAAAATTTTAACATTCTTTATCAGCTGCATCCTGAATGGTCAATTAAAATAATTAAATCTATGAGCAATAGAATTTTTAAAGCTTACAATGATTTATAAAAATTAAAATATTATGTTGTTTTAATTTAAAAAATATTATAAAATAATACAAATTTTTTTATAATTCGATAAATGTATAAATATATTAACAAATTATTATTTTTTTTAGTGTTGATTTTATTATCAGGACTAATCAGTAATTTTATTCTTATAAGGTTAAACGCTCAAAATATCAATATAAATGAGGAAATATACAATCTTGCAGTTCAATTAATTGCTGTATTAGATAAAAAAACAAGTTACATTCCTGAATCTGATAAAAAAAAACTTGCTGAATTTTTACTTGAACAATCAGAATATCTGCTTATAAAAATGCAAGTTTCAATTTCTCCTGATGATAATGATAAACAAAATTATATTTCAGTTTTAAAAAAAGCTGAGCAGATATATAATTTTATAGATTACCAGCCAGGAATTTTTTTATGCAAAAGCAGGTTGTTGAAGTTTGAAATAGCAGGACTTGAACAAATAACAGAACTTTCAGCAATAAAAAAAAAACTTATAGATAAATTAACCGGGTATTTAAATGAACTTCCCGAATCAGAACAAAAAAATATAAATTCATCCGCGGCAAAACCTCAAGATTTTTCTTCTGAAAAAAAAATAATTATTTCATCAGATACAAAACCTTCCGAACAAGTTATAATTTCAGAACCAATTTCAAAAATCATTTCCGATACAACTGATGTTTCAATTAATTCAGACACTTATTTTATAACAAAAAATTATGAGGATACCTCTTCTGCTGTATCAATTCAAAAAAATATTTTTCATCAGAATTCAGACAATACGATAGATACAGGTTCAATGCAGGCAAATAAACCAGAATTTAATCAAATAATAAATATTTCGAATGAAACTGTTCAGGTGGCCAATCTACCAAAACCTCAACCTTTTTATCAGCAAGCGGCATTATTAGAACCAAAGCTTTCATATTCAAATGATGTAAAAATTTCACCTGTACTGAGACATATATTGTTTACGGAAAAATTAGAAAAAGATTTTGACGAAATAAGAAGCCAGAGATTGTTTGATTTAACAGACATAAGATACGGTAATACCAAATTAAGTATAAGCGGTCAAAAAACGATTAATTTTTCATATACTAACAGAAAATATGCTAAAACAACAGATTCGACAAACAGTTCTTCAGACTTTAAAATTGACCAGACGCTTGAAGTAAAAGTCCGCGGAAAAGTAGGAGATAACGTTGAAGTTAATATTGATTATGATGATCAGCGTTCTTCTTCCAACAGACAGCAGTTAAGTATTGAATATAAAAGCGACGAACACGTTCTTAACAAACGGAGTAACAGCAATATAATTTCCGGATATGCTGCATTCGGAGATATAGTTTTATCTCTTCCGAGCACTGAGTTTGTATCATACCGAAGAAGTTTATTTGGCATCAAAGGCGGATTAAAAATCAGAAATTTAAATTATTCAATTTTGCAAGCGGATCAAATCACTTTCGACATAATAGCTTCAAGAACAAAAGGCGAACCCGGACACAAAGAATTTATAGGAAACAACAGCACTCAAATAATCAATTCAGTTTATGATGTGAATTTTGTCAAAAATAAATATTTTAAAATAACTACGGGAATTGGTACTGATACTAATATAGATGTCACATCAATATCTGTCTATATTGATGATAAATCTCCTACAAACGATCAAGGTAATATTGATACATTCGCTGTAGAAGTTGATCCTGCTGATCCATCAAAAATTTCATATGTTACAACTATGTCAGAAACAGGACCTATATTTAAAACGTTTTCTTTTACTCCGCTTACAGCGGTAAAAGATTTTACTTTCGACAAAAATAAAGGTATTTTAACATTAAATTCATATATAACTGACAATTACGCAATTGCAGTAAGTTATACAACTAACAACGGATATTCTATGCCTTACAAAAAATTAGTAAAAAAAGATAAGGATTCACAAAACAATGATACTTACGTTATTTATTCTATAAAAAACAGATACAGTTTCGGAGTGAGCAACATAAATAAAAATGACCCTGATTTTATTTTTAAAATACAGGATAAAAACAATAATTTCATTTCGGATACTGTTGCAGGATTTGATACAATCCCGTTTTTGAGAATTTTCGGACTTGATAAAACAGGCCCTGGATCTGATGGTTTATATGGAACCGCTGATGACGCTCCTGATGGAAAAATAGATGACGAGTTCATTGATTACGAAGACGGCTGGATAGAATTTCCTGTTGCTCAGCCTTTCAACAGTCAGTCTGCAGCATTATACGGTCTTGCTAATTCATTAATTTATATAGAAGATAATCCTACAAGCAGATTCAGATTTTATC
>JAGOBX010000198.1 GCA_017999075.1 Candidatus Babelota bacterium
CTTCAAACTCGTTTTTTTCTACTATTCGTTTAATTTCTTTTAAAAGGAGAGGTTCGTCGTCAACAATCAGAGTTTTAAATTGCGCGTTCATAAATTTTTTTGTAAACTAATTATTTCAAATCACAATATCTGAAATTAAATATTCTTCTAATTATATTTTTTGTGTCGTCAAGAGTTTTTACTGTTGTTAATATATAACTGAAATTTCAGACCATTTGTATTATGCTGAATACGATATTAAATTTTTAAAATAAATAGTAATGAATATGTTAGAAAAAACAAAAGAATATGATTATTCAAAAATTTTTAGTATTGTTTCCTGCTGGAATATTTCACTGGATAAAATTTTTCAAGATATGCAAATTGAAGGCAGCCCGGAACGTTCTGATTTCAGAACAGTTATTTCGGATAAAGCAGGAAAATTATATGTGCTTGAAAAATTAAAACCAGATTCATTTAATAAAAGAAAATCCATAGCTGAATATTTGAAATATTTTTTTGAATGCGGAGTCAGAGTTATCCCGTTTATTCAAAATAGTCAAGGAGATTTTATATCAAATTTTGAAGACGATTATTGGATGATTTCTGCATTTAAATACAATAAACTTTTAGATAGAAATAACTATTGGAAAGAAGGCTGGCGCGGAAAAAATACTGCTGAAGTATTATGCAATTTATATCGGGCATCTGATAAAATTAATATTGCTGAACCGCTTTTTTTGCTCGAAGATTATGTGTTTAATCTAAAGTCTGTTATTAAATATTATTTTCCTGAATTGCATAATGAACTCATACCGATATATGAACATTTGGAAAATGAATTTTGGGATGCATATAAAGTTTTTCCAAGAGGATTCTGCCACGGCGATCCGCATCCTTTGAATATACTTTGGTCAGATGACCAGATTATTGCGCTTATTGATTGGGAATTTTCAGGAATAAAACCGAGACTATATGATATTGCGCTTGTAATAGGATGCGTGGGTTCGGAATCTAAAAAATCATTGAATGCTGAATTTTGTAATGCTTTCAAAAAGGAAATGAAGGAACAATCATTTATTGACAGAGTAGCGGAAAAATATTTGAAACAATTTATGACTGCAATTAGATTTGGCTGGTTGTCTGAATGGCTTAGACGCAATGATGAAGAAATGATACGTTTTGAGATTATGTATATGTCTCATATTTTGGAACTTGAAAATTAAAAAATATTATTAATCGGGAAAAATATACATTTTGAAACAGTTCAGTAATGCCATTAATTCAGTTGCAATGTTACAGATTTTATTCTGCAATCGGGAAATTAATTATAATTTCTGTTCCTGCGCCTAATTTACTGCTGATACTTAATTCTCCCATATTTTTTTCGATAAATTCTTTGCACAGAATTAATCCTAAACCTGTGCTGCCTTCATTTTCTGTGCCTGACTGATAACTCTTTTGATCGATTCTGAACAGATTTTCTTTAATAATTTCACTGATTCCTGTTCCCTGATCTTTTACAGATATCGTAACTTTTTTACCGGATTCTTTAATATCAATTTCAATTTTTCCGCCTCTGTATGAAAATTTTATTGCATTTGATATAAGATTTCTGAAAATTGTATTCAGCATTTGTTCATCAGCAAAAATAAATATGCTTCCGGATATTTTATTTACAATTGATATTTCTTTTTTTATGGCAGTTTCGTTAAATAATTCAGTAGTAGTTTTTAATATTACTGATAAATCTGTTTTTTGCGGATTAAAAGGAATTTCCCCTTTTTGAATTCTGGACCACATCAATAAGTTTTCAAGCAGACTATACAATTTAGTCGCGGATTTGTGAACTAAAGTCATATATTTTTTTGAGTTTTCACTTGATACAGATTCATTTGAATCAATTAATATTTCAATAAATCCAAGCACAGAAGTGAACGGAGTTTTCAGATCATGAGCAATTATTGAAAAAAATTTGTCTTTCTGAGAATTTAATTCCATTAATTTTTTATTTGCGAGAGTAAGTTTTTGATTGGCATCAATTATTTTTTGACTGGCAAATTTTTGTTCCGTAATATCTGAAGTTATACTTATGATATGCGGAACATCTTGAACCATAATTTTTTTTGCTGAGATAGAACTTGTAAAAATTTCTCCGTTTTTTTTTTGAAACTGAATTTCTAAATTTTCAAAGAATTCTTTTTCTTTAAGAATATTTATTATTTTGGATCTGTCTTCATGATTTTTATAAATATTTAAGCTGAATATTGATTTGTTTAAAGATTCTTCCAAAGTAAAACCTGTTAAATCAGTAAATTTTTTGTTTGCTTTTACAATAACTCCATCTGAGAGACGGGTAATCAAAACTGCGTTAGGACTTGTAAAAAAAATATTTTCAACATCATTTTTTGCATCTCTCATTTCAGAACTTAATCTCTGGTTCACCATTACGATTAAACCTAAAGTAACTGAAATTCCTTCTGTAAGCTGAACGAAATAGGTGATTATGAGCATATTTGACGGATTAAAATAATTTTGGCTTTCTTTAAAGAATAATACTGAAAATGCCCGTATTATAAAAAAACAGCTGTGCGCAAGAAAAATGGAAGCATTGAATTTTGCTGATAAATTACATGAATTAAGCCTGCTTACCCAAATACATTTTGCTGTTATAAAAGAAAAAAAAGATAGAGTCAACCCTATTATTATTGTCCTTGGGGTAATATCATTTTTTATATATGTAAAATAAAATAATAAAGTAGTAAAAATAATGAAAATTGTTGCAATAACAGGTATGTTTTCTTTTTTTTCAAAAAATCTGCAGCAACCTATATAAATCATAATAGCTGCGCCAATAAATAAAATATTGGCGGACATAATCATCAATAATTGTATTGCAGCTATTTTGCGTAACAGCGAAAAAATAAATCCGGCAGCAACAAATATAAAACCTGTCAACCACCAGCCGACGCCTGCATAACTTTTAGTTGCTTTATATTGAAGAATAAAAGCAGCTACCTGTAAAAAATTAATAATACCTAAAATAAATAGAAGTGTAGCTAAATCAATTTTCATACGAGACTTTTTTTCATACGAGACTTCTGTAATATTTTCTAAAAATTTAAACCAAGTTTTATATTTTTGATATTTACATGCAAACTTGGCATAATTGCTGAATAACTGGTTTTTTATATTATCTATCTTGTTAAAATATGTCAATATATATTTTTTTGCAGATACGCATGCGCGCTTAAATATTAAAAAAATAAAGTTTAAAAAAACTTGACTTAATCGGTATTTATAATTAATATTAAAAACTATTATTTTTGTATTTAATTTTATCTGGATGAATGCTAAATCAGGGCATTTATTATAAATAACGGTTGTTTTAAAAAATATAACGGAAAATTGAAAATAATTACAATTATGTACAATAATCTATAAAATTAATGGAGGTTGGTATATGTTTGAAGGAGTAACGACTGCAATTATTACGCCTTTTAAAAATGGAAAAATCGACGAGAACGCATTTGAAAAATTGATAGATATTCAAATCGAGAATAAGGTTGATGGCATAGTTCCGTGCGGCACTACAGGAGAATCCGCAACATTGTCTCTTGAAGAACACGAGTATGTTATAGAATTGGCTATAAAACGTGGTAAAAATAAAATTAAGATAATTGCAGGTACCGGTTCTAACTCTACCAATGATGCAATAAGACTTACAATGCACGCTAAAAGTTCAGGTGCTGATGGCGCTCTTATAATAACTCCGTATTACAACAAACCAACTCAGGACGGATTATACAGGCATTTTAAAACTATTGCTGAAAATGTCGATATTCCTATCATATTATATAATGTGCCTGGAAGAACAGGAGTTAATATGCTTCCTGAAACAGTAGCAAGATTATCTGAAATAAATAATATAGTCGGAATAAAAGAAGCTTCCGGAGATGTGTCTCAAATTTCTGAAATTATAAGATTATGCGGCGATAAAATAAACGTGATTTCAGGAGACGATGCTTTGTTTTTTCCTATACTTGCTCTTGGCGGCAAAGGCGTTATTTCAGTGATTGCTAATTTAATACCAGCTCAAATAGTTGAATTATACAGATCATATGTAAATAATGAAATTGAAAAGTCAAGAAATATTCATTTTCAATATTCTCAGCTGATGAAAATAATGTTCATAGAATCTAATCCGATACCTGTTAAAACAGCGGCGTCGCTGATGGGATTATGTGATTTTGAAATAAGGCTGCCTTTATGCAATATGAAAAAAGAAAATTATAATAGTTTAGTCCATGTTTTAAAAGATTATAAATTAATAAAATAAAAAATTATTTGAAATGGTGTAAAAAAATGTTAAAAGAAAAATTATTAAAAAATGCGGTATTGACTTTGCTCGCTGTAGTATTTTTTATAGTAACTGTTTTATTTACCACTAAAACCCAGAATATAGTACTTAATAAACCTGTTGCAGTAGTTGTTGTCGGAATGGCTATTTTGTTTCTATGGATTATTCATTCTGTTGAACGCGGTTCTTTTGAATTGCCGTCATCTCCAGTCACTTTTCCTTTAGTGATGATGATACTAATAGGATGTGTAATTCATACCGCAATATCGCCTTTTAAATATTATGCGCTTGAAGAATCAGGCCGGTTTTTAGGGTATTTTATAGCCATACTGGCAATTATTAAATATATGACTGACATGAAAACCGTAATGAAATTTTTAAATTTCATTGTGCTGATAACATGTTTCACTTCAGTCTATGGAATAATGCAGATATACGGTATAGACCCTTTTGTTGAATGGGGAATGCCGACTATTCCTTATGTTTCGACATTCGGAAATCAGAACTTTTTTGCAGGGTATCTTGTAACTGTAATACCTATATGCATAGCAATTATATTCACTTCAGGAAATTATACATTTAAATCTGTTTCTTTTTTGACATATGTTCTTGCGAGTTTTAATATAATATATTCAGGAAACCGCAGCGCTATAATAGGCTGGGCATTTGAAAATATGCTGTTTATAATTTTCAGTATCAGATTTGGCTTCTTAAGTTTTTGTTTGAAAAATAAAAAAGTTTTTTTTATAACAATAATTTCTTCACTTATTTTATTTATTTTGACTTTTTATGTGTCAATGAAACTGAGCCCTTATTTTGATTTACGCATGAAAACTATTTTTCAGACAAAATTCGGAACCAATAAAGTCCGCGTTATAATGTGGACCGGAGCAGCGCGTATGTTCAGAGAAAAACCTATTATGGGTCAGGGAATGGGAACTTTTCAATTGACATTCGGACCAAAACGGCCTTCAAATTATAACAGGTCAGGAGTCAGCCATAATACTATGCATTCGCATAATGAATATATGGAATGGTTTTCGGAGATGGGGTTAGTAGGCATAACTTTATTCTGGTGGATAATGGCGAGTTACTTTATTTTTACAATTCATATGCTTATAAAAGTGAAAAATAAAATTTTCAGGAATCTTCAGATAGGGTTGATGTGTTCTGTGTTGGGATTTCTTGTGGAAAATATAATGAGTGTTAACTACAGGTGGACTGCTCCTGCGTTAAATGCGTGGTTTGTTATGGGTCTTTCTGTAGCTTTATGCTACGCGGTTAAAAATGAAGTTCCGGCGTTACAACCAAGTTCTTCTAAAAAAACACAGTGGAACACTAATCCTGTAAAATATATTTTGTATGCAGGTTTGGTTATAATGTTTGTATATATGCTTTCGTTTTGTTTTAAAATGATAAAATCTGATTTTTATTTGAAAATGGGTATGGTGAGAGTTGACAGCGGAACTCCTAATGAACAAATGCTGAACGAAGCTGAATATTTTTTAAAAAAATCAATTGAGCTGTATCCGTTTGATTTGTCAAGTTATTATAAACTCGGATTTGTTTATTTGCAGAAAGGTTCAAATTTGATAAATAAAAATCAGATGCAGGAAGGCAGAACTTTTCTGCTGAAAGCTCTGGATATGTATAATGAAATAATTAAACTTGCTCCGAACTACGCACAAATTCATAATAATTTGGGAATGCTTCATAATCAACTGAGAAATGAGTTTGAAGCTGTCCGTCAATTTGAATGGGCGACAATTCTTGAAAATAATGAAAAAAACCACGAAAATTTGATACGATTTTATATTAACAGGTTTAATAATCCCGGAAATGCGTTTTATCACGCTTATATGCTTAAAGAAATTGCGCGTGAAGAAAAAGACAGAAAAATAGGAATGTATTTATACAATTATCCGCATATTTCTAAAATATATTCTATTGAAAAAATTAATGAAGATACAAAAAGATTTTATTCGGAATTTTCGCAGTATCAGGATTTATACACTGAAACTTTGAGAAATATCTCATCTATACGATCTATGAGGAACGATAATAAATCAGCGGTAAACTGGATTTCTCTTGCCATTGATTTAAATGACAGCAATACGATTTACAAAGCTGTTATGATGGAATATATGATGAAATCAAATAATATAGGTAATATAAAGAAATATTTTTATTTTTTGGATAAAAAATATTCTGATATTAAGTTTAAAGGAGAATTGTTTAAAAATATTCTTCCGCTGTTTAATCAATATGCTCAAAATGGAACTAATAAACCTGATGACAGAGCTGAAGTTTATTTGTTGATGGCTAAAGC
>JAGOBX010000199.1 GCA_017999075.1 Candidatus Babelota bacterium
AAAAATTTTTTTAAATCTATTATGGTATAAGTATATTTTCAAATACAAATATGTCAATAGTAATTTTATAAAAATAATGAACAAAATTATAGAAAAAAATATATTGTATTATTTATATTTTTTTAGTAAAATATTAAATTTAATATCTGTTGTAAAGTTTTAATGCTTTGTAAAATTTGTCAAGCTTGAAATTATTGTTTTTGAATGTATAAACAGGAGATTCAGATGAAAAAAATTTTAATATTTGATACTACTTTAAGAGACGGAAGTCAGGGAGAATACGTTTCATTTACTAAAGAAGATAAACTAAAAATATGTGAAATGCTTGACGATTTAGGATTACATTATATTGAAGGCGGCTGGCCTGGAAGCAACCCGAAGGATATGGAATTTTTTCAGGAAGCTCGTAAAATAGAATTTAAAAATTCGAAGCTTACAGCATTCGGAAGTACAGCTCATCCGAAAAATAAAAATGTAAAAGAAGATAAAAACTTGCAGGAATTAATACGGAGTAAAGCTCCTGTTATAACAATATTCGGAAAGTCATGGGATTTTCACGTTACTCAGGCGTTAAAAATAGGGTTAAATGAGAATTTGCGTTTAATCGAGGATTCGGTATTTTTTTTAAAAGATAACAAGCGGGAAGTTATATTTGATGCTGAACATTTTTTTGACGGATATTGTGCTAATCCGGAATATGCTTTGAAAGCTCTTGAAGCTGCGCAGAAAGGCGGGGCAGATTACATAACTTTATGTGAAACGAATGGAGGAATGCTTTCTCATAAAATTTTTGAAATAGTATCTATCGTTTGCAAATTTATGAGGGTTCCGATAGGGATACATTGCCATAATGATTCAGGATGCGGAGTAGCAAACAGTCTGGAAGCAATAAGAGCTGGAGCTGTTCTTGTACAGGGAACAATTAATGGACTTGGAGAACGTTGCGGAAATGCAAATTTATGTTCAATAATTCCGAATCTAAAATTCAAAATGAATTACAACTGCATATCGTCCGTTAATATAAAAAAAATAACCAATGTGGCCCGTACAATAAGCGAGCTTGCAAATTTATCGCATGATGAACGTCAGCCTTACGTAGGAAACAGCGCGTTTGCTCATAAAGGAGGAATTCATGTCAGCGCAATAGAAAAAAACAGTAAAACTTATGAACATATAGAACCTGAACTTGTTGGAAATCATAGAAGAGTCCTGATATCGGAACTTTCAGGGAAAAGCAATATTTTATATAAAGCTAAGAATTGGAAATATGAAATAGAAAAAGAAGGGAAAGATTTAAAACCAATACTTGAACAGATAAAAGAACTTGAAAATTCAGGATTTCAATTTGAATCTGCAGAGGCATCATTTGAAATTCTTATGCTCAAAGGACTTGGAAAATTTGAACAATTATTTAAAGTTATAGGGTTCAGAGTTATAAACGAACGACTGGGCGATGGTCCTACAAGATGCGAAGCAACGATAAAAGTGGAAGTTAACGGTAAAGTAGAACATACTGCTTCTGATGGAAACGGTCCTGTAAATGCTCTTGATAATGCTTTAAGAAAAGCTTTAATGAAATTTTATCCGCAAATATTAAATATAGAACTTACAGATTATAAAGTTCGAGTTCTGGAAGGAATTGCCGGAACCAGCGCTATAGTAAGAGTTCTTATAGAATCAAGCGATGATAAAAATAAATGGGGAACAGTGGGAGTATCTGAAAATATTGTAAAAGCAAGTTTGGATGCTTTAATAGACAGTATAAGTTTTTATCTGATGAAATATGCCGATTTAAAATAATTAAAATTGCTGATTTATTTTATATTGAATTATGAATTATTTTATGCGTAAAAAAAAAATAATTGTATTTTTCGAAGTTTGTATTTTATTGATTTTTATTTCTTCGGTTTATGGAAACGAAGATACGTTTTATTATAAAATCAAAAAACACGATATACTGAAGATAAACATTTATCCCGATGAAAAACAGAGTGTACAAAGGGAAGTCAGCGATATAGGTTCTATATCAATACCTTTGATAGGGAATATAAAAGTAGAAAATTTATCCATAGAAGAAGTTCAAAATATAATCAAAAAAAAACTTGAATATTATTATTATAATCCGGATGTTATAATTGAACTTATATCGCTTGACAAGCATATTATAACTGTGGCCGGATATAGGCCGGCTAATATTGACGGTTCAGACAATATGCGTAATTTCTATATTGAACTCATACCTGGAGATAAGCTGTCGGATCTGCTGATAAAAATAGGCTGGGAATGGAATACTGATTTGAAATATGGTAGAATAATAGTTATACGGAATCAGAAAAAAAATTATACTATAGATTTACTTGATTCAAAAACCGATGCCTTGAATTACGAATTTGTATTGGAAAATAAGGATGTTGTTTTTTTTGAAAAAAATTCTTCAGGAACCGTAAAAATAATAGGATTTGTAAACCAGCCAAAAACAGTTTATATTCCGTATCATTCTGGATTAACGGTTTTGCAGGCGGCTCTTGAATGCGGCGGATTCAAAACTGAAGCTGATTTGAATTCGGTAAAAATTACAAGGTTTAATTATGAAAACGGAACAGAAACTATTATATTGAATTTATATGATGAACAAAATGATACGAATCTTCTTGCAAATGATGTTGTTGAAATTCCAGAATTAAAAAATTCATTTAAAAAAACCGTTACTTTCATAGGAATAACAAACAGCGGAATAATTGAACTTGATAATTGGAAAGAAAATTCGCGTTTATCTGATGTAATAGGAAAAGCGAAGTTTAACATGGATTCAAAATTGAATTATATTTTCGGGATAAACAGCAAATTTCACCCGCCTGTTGAAGCTGATTTTCAGAAGTTTTCTTCCGAAGGAGATATTACACATAATCCGTTAATATATCCGGGAGACGTGATAACTGCGAAAACTGCTGAAAAATTTATGCCTGAAGATAAAGGTGTAGTCAGTGTATTAGGTAATTTTGTAAATCAAGGAAGGTATCCGGTAAACGAATTTTCACGGTTAGCGGATGTACTGATAAAAGCAGGGTGGCAGCATAAAGAAGCTGAACCTGTATCAGTGCTGATAATCAGCTCAAATTCAGTTCTTGCTGAATATGATATAAATAAATTTTTATATTACGGTGATGCCAATCATAATCCTGTTGTAAATCACGGAGATTATGTTTATGTAAGAAAAATTCAGAAAAATAAAGTATTTATTGTTGGGCAGGTCATAAACCCGGGATATTTTGAATTAGAAACCGATGAAAGTAAAAATACTCTGGCAAGATATATTTATAAATCAGGCGGTCCGCGTGAAACAGCGGCTATGAACAGAATTAAAGTAGTCAGAGATAATATGAACATAGATGTTGATTTAAATGAATTTTTTTATGCTCAAAATTTAGAATCGGATTTCAAACTTAAAGACAAAGATATAGTTTATATTCCATCCATTCAAAAATTTTCATTTTATGTATTTGGTATGGTGAACAGAGTAGGCAGGTATGATTCGGATAAACCTGTAACAGTGCTTGAAGCATTGACTATTGCGGGAGGATATAAATATACAGGAAAAGTTCGCGGCGCGAAAATTTTACGGGGAGCCAGAGATAATCCTCAAATAATAGATGTTGATTTATTAAGTTCGTTGAATGATTTCGGTTATGGAACAAATTTGTTTCTGCAGGAAGGAGATATTTTATATGTTCCAAAATCTCCTGTAACCAATTTAAAGGATTTTCTTGACAATATCGTTCCGAGTTTAAGAAATGCAGTAGATTTCGGAAAATCGATTAAAGATTATTAATTATGGAAAAAATATATTCAGTAGAACAGTTGCCGCTTCAGCGGTTTGTGAATATACTTGATAAAAATAAGTATATAATAATTTTCATAACTGCGGCAATAACTTTATTGCTGTTTTTTTTTATGCCGCAGCCGCAGCTTGAATATGAAGCTGTTTCTAAGATATTAGTGAAGCAAAAAAGCGTTTCTGTTACCACTATGTTTGCGGAAGAACAATCAAATCTTCTTCCTTTAATGAAAAACCAGAATGCTATAAAAACTTATATAGAACTCATAAAATCTATAGAAGTTTCAAGATCTGTAGCCAAAAAACTGCTTGCTGATGAAATTGAAAATTCAGTGGCAACCGGAGTTTTATCAAATGAAATTCAGGGGAAATCATATAATGACTTATCGTTTTATCTTCTTGAACGTATAGACGCTGACTATGCAGAAGATGCAAATGTCATAAGGATTCATTCACGCACTGAAAATCCGGATTTTTCAAAAAAAATAGCCAATCTGACAGCGACAGTATTTATTAATTTCAACCAGAATCTTGAACGTGGTGAAATCAGAAGCGCGTTAAATTATATAGTAGAACAAAAAGGATTAGCTAAAAAGAAACTTGATCAAACGGAATATGAACTTGAAGAATATTTAAGAATAGCGAATCCCAGAGTAATGAGCGACGGATTAAAAGAGATTATAAGCCGCTTGGCTCAACTTGAATCAAGATATAATGAAATAGAAATAAATGAAACTTTAGCTAAAAACAATATAAAAGAATCAAAAAAACTTTTAAATTCAAAAAGCGCGTATAGCGATAAAAATAATATTCAGGATTTACTGCCGGAAAATATTAAAGAATTAACAGGGAAACTTGAAGATTTGAAATCCGAATATAATGAACTGTCAAATTATCAGAAAGAAACCCACCCTGAAATAAAAAAATTGAAAAGCAGGATAAAAATAATAGAAGAAAAAATATCTTCTGAAATTAAAAACATGTCTAAAACTGCCAATAAGGATGATCAATTGTCTTTTTTATACAATAAAACCTCGCCATATTCGATTGGTGAAAATTATATGAAAAACATATTGGACTCCGAACAGAATCTGAAAAGTTTTGATAAAGAAAAAAAAGAAATTTTAAAACAAAAGGATATGATATCTGTACAGTTAAAAACATTGCCGCTTGATACTTTAAAACATACAAGGTTAGTAAAAAATGTGGAAACAGCAAATAATATTTATTTACGGCTTATGCAGAGAGAAGAAGAATTAAGACTTATGGAAGCGAAAGAACTCGGTGGGTTGATATTGTATGAGAAAGCAGAAGAAGCTTTTATAACCAATCCTCCAAAACCAAGGTCCACCTCGCTTATACTTGATTTTATACTTGGATTAATTATAAGTATAAGCGTTGTTTTAATAAAAGAATATCTTGATACGACATTTAAAAATCCGAATGATGTATTTTCTATACTTAAATTGAAAATACTCGGTATTGTTCCTGAAATAATTCCAGATAAAGATTCAAATTATATTGACGGATTAACAAATTTTGCGCCGTATTTAATAACTCATTTTGCACCAAAATCCCCTTCAGCAGAAGCTTTTCGTGCGCTCAGGATAGTTTTGGAAACCAATGTTGAATTATATAATTCTCCGAAACAAGGCAAAACTCTTCTTATATCGAGCCCGACTCCAGGTGAAGGAAAAAGTATCTGCGCTTCTAATATTGCTCTTTCGTTTGCAAATATAAATAAAAAAGTTATAATAGTTGACACTGATACGAGAAAACCTTCATTGAATAAATTATTTAATATTCATCCGAATTCCGGATTAACTGATGTTGTATTCAAAAACTGTAAAGTGGAAAATGCTATAGTCAGACAGGTCGTTCCGAACCTTGATATACTTTTTTCAGGAGAACGGGCTGGAACTGAAATTGAATTTACAAGTTCAAAAAAATTCATTGAACTTATGAATATATTAAAACAGACGTATGAACTGATAATATTTGATTCTCCGGCAATGCTTGTAGTGTCAGATCCTGTTATGCTTTCAACTATGATGGATAGTGTTGTTATGGTAGTACGTCATAATTACACCAAGTATGATGCTGCGCTTCAAGCTTTGAGATATTTTGAAAATGTAAATGCAAAACTTTACGGCGTGATTTATAATGGAGTAGTTTCAGAAAAAAAATATTATTATAAGTATTATGAAAAGCAATCTTGATCCTGATATATGTGTCATTTCTTAAAGTCCGGTTATGTTTGAAAAATCAAAACGATCTGTTGTAAACATTTTTATTTAAGTTTAATTAAGGAGTCAAAAACCTCTTGTATAAAATTAATTTTGACAAGGTAATAAACAGAAAAAATACAAATTGTTCCAAATGGGATAATGCAAAAAAAAGATTGAATGCAGATATTGATTTGCCGTTATGGGTTGCAGATATGGATTTTCAGTCTCCGCCTGAAGTTATAAAAACGTTATGTAAATACGCGGCTCATGGAATATACGGTTATACGTATATCCCTGATGAATATTATAAAACGATAATAGAATGGAATCGGAAAAAACATTTCTGGGATATTCCTCAGGAACATATACTTTTTTCTCCGGGAGTTGTTATTTCTTTAAAAACATTGGTGCAGGCGTTCACAAAACCCGGGGACAACATAATAATTCAATCTCCGATATATCCTCCGTTTTACAGTTCTATTAGCAGTAATGAAAGGCGGATTCTTGTCAATCCTCTGATTATCAGAGACGGCAGATATCATATAGATTTTAATGATTTTGAAAAAAAAATAAAAGATAAGAAAACAACAATGTTTTTATTAT
>JAGOBX010000200.1:0-3072 GCA_017999075.1 Candidatus Babelota bacterium
AAACGATGTTGCGGGATAGCAGAAAAGTAGTATCTTTCCGCAACTGCGTTTTACGCCAAGATGAACGAAGCCGCGTCTGAACCCTAATATATTATTAGTGGAATTTGAATCGTTTCTGATAAAGTGAGATAAAAAAAATCTGAAGATAAAATCACAAATTTATAGACTGGATAGCAGAAAATCAGATAAATTATTCTTGAGAAAGATTATAATATAATTGCACAGAGGAATTGCCGTAAGAAAACAAACTGTTATCAGTTGGCGCGATAATAGACAAATTTAAATAATATAACTCAATATTCATTTTTTTATGGCTCTCTTTTCTGTGTGCGTTTTTTTGTTTGTCTGTTCTTGATAATTTTGTGGTAGCCGGTAACGGTAAGGCAGATAAATTTTCCTATTTTGCAATGCTCGCGTTTTTTGAACTCAAGATTTTCTTTGAACTTTGACTTTATCATTGCAGACAATTAAACTGCACAGGTTCAATATTAGAAACAAATTATTATTATCTCACGACAATAATTCTTGTTTTTTTTAATGTAAATCTTAAAAAAATCTTGAAAATTTGTAATTTAATCCTAAAATTTTAAAATATTTTCATCAAAATTCTACGATTTTGGAAAAAATTTTCTACAAGTTTTTGTAAGAAAAAACAGCATAATATTTTAAAGATTTTCCCGCATTTCTTATTTTTCTTTTTTAGCGGTCGAATTTCATAAGAAATACAGGAAAATAAAGAAAAAAATACGGGGTTTTAAAAAATACTTGTATAAATCGAATACAAGTAAAATACAAGTTTTTTTATGTGGACAAATTATAATTTTTATGTTAATAATTATAATGTTTGATAAATATTTTTTGTAATAAGTTATATTACTGATTACTGATTTTATTCAAACAAAATAATATAATCTGATAAAAACACATATTCTATAAAAACATATCTTTTTATGAATATGCGGAAAAATTAATTTCAGATTATTTATAGAACATTTTGCCTTGAACAGAAAACTGGCACTTTTCAATAAGAGAGGCAAAGCGAGTGCGTTCCGAATCCTAATTCGGGGCGTAGATACTACGCTTCTCTTATAGGTTATGCCAGTACCTTTGTTCAGGGCGTAGAGTTTACGCCCTTTTTTAATCCTCAAACAAACGGCGTATACTCACATAAAAAAGATTTTTGAAAAGGTGAGTGAGTATATAATATGAAAAAATTATTTTTCACGGTTTGCATTATATTACTTTTCAGTTCAATAATATTTTCAAAATCCATTCCCAAAAAACTTAATTTTCAGGGCAGAATAACAGACATAAATAATATTCCATATAATGGGATGTATAACCTGACATTCAGAATTTATGATTCTATAGATGGAGCCAATATACTCTGGACTGAAACACAAAATAATATTCAAGTTATAAAAGGTTTATACAGTATTTTACTTGGTTCAGTGAATGAAATAAATCTTTTGTTTGAAAAAGAATATTACTTAAGTGTTGAATTGAATAATTATGGAGAAATAACTCCGCGTATTCCTATTGTTCCTTCTGCTTATGCGTTTAGAGCCATATATTCTGATACGGCTGTAAACACCCTTACACTAAACGGTTATTCAAGCGACAGCTTTATAACCACAAATCAAATTACGAATCTGACGAATAACAAAGCGGACAGTAATCATCAGCATTCAATAAGCAATATAACAGACAGCATTCCGTTTTCAAGAATAACAGGCGCGCCAGCAGGTATTGACACATCGAATTTTGTTTTAACAACGAACATCGCGAACTACACAAATTTTATTGATACTAATTCAGCGGATAAAAGATATTTGTCAATCAATGCTGATACAATGAATGCAGACTGGAATAAAATAATTAATAAACCGAATATAATTACGGATTCATCAAGTTTTGCAACATTATCAATTTTAAATTCTCAATTATCAATTTTGTCTGATACTTACCTGACTAAAACTTCTGTAATTTCGTCTGGCTCAGTGGTTGGTTTAACTGCGAATTTAACGAATTTAACAAATAACAAAGCAGACAGTAATCATCAGCATTTAATAAGCAATATAACAGACAGCATTCCGTTTTCAAGAATAACAGGAGCGCCAGCAGGAATTGATACATCGAATTTTATTTTAACAACGAACATCGCGAGTTACACTAATTATATTGATACGAATTCAGCGGACAAAAGATATTTGTCAATCAATGCTGATACAATGAACGCAGACTGGAATAAAATAATTAATAAACCTAATATAATTACTGATTCATCAAGTTTTACAACATTATCAATTTTAAATTCTCAATTATCAATTTTGTCTGATACTTATCTGACTAAAACTTCGGTGATTTCGTCTGATTCGGTGGTTGGTTTAACTGCGAATTTAACGAATTTAACAAATAACAAAGCGGACAGTAATCATCAGCATTTAATAAGCAATATAACAGACAGCATTCCGTTTTCAAGAATAACAGGCGCGCCAGCAGGTATTGACACATCGAATTTTGTTTTAACAACGAACATCGCGAATTACACAAATTTTATTGATACTAATTCAGCGGATAAAAGATATTTGTCAATCAATTCTGATACAATGAACGCTGACTAGAATAAAATAATTAATAAACCGAATATAATTACTGATTCATCAAGTTTTGCAACATTATCAATTTTAAATTCTCAATTATCAATTTTGTCTGATACTTATCTGACAAAAACTTCTGTAATTTCGTCTGACTCAGTGGTTGGTTTAACTGCGAATTTAACGAATTTAACAAATAACAAAGCGGACAGTAATCATCAGCATTTAATAAGCAATATAACAGACAGCATTCCGTTTTCAAGAATAACAGGAGCGCCAGCAGGAATTGATACATCGAATTTTATTTTAACAACGAACATCACGAGTTACACTAATTATATTGATACGAATTCAGCGGATAAAAGATATTTGTCAATCAATGCTGATACAATGAATGCAGACTGGAATAAAATAATTAATAAACCGAATATAATTACGGATTCATCAAGTTTTGCAACATTATCAATTTTAAATT
>JAGOBX010000200.1:3172-6596 GCA_017999075.1 Candidatus Babelota bacterium
TCAATGCTGATACAATGAATGCAGACTGGAATAAAATAATTAATAAACCGAATATAATTACGGATTCATCAAGTTTTGCAACATTATCAATTTTAAATTCTCAATTATCAATTTTGTCTGATACTTATCTGACTAAAACTTCGGTGATTTCGTCTGACTCAGTGGTTGGTTTAACTGCGAATTTAACGAATTTAACAAATAACAAAGCGGACAGTATTCATCAGCATTTAATAAGCAATATAACAGACAGTATACCGTTTTCAAGGATAACAGGCGCGCCTGCAAGTATTGATACAACAATAATCGAAAATAGAATTACGAATTTGGAAAGTGATTCAATTGCTAAAGCCAATCGAGCGCAGAATACAGAGAACAGAGTGCAGAGTTTGGAAAGTGATTCGAGTTTTAAAACGTTACAACTTTCAAATATTAACTCTCAACTTTCAACTTTATCAGACAGTCATATAAAAAATTATCAAAGCGATACAAAAACAGGCGATTTGACAGTTGGCGATACTGTGTTCGCGCAATTCTTTGTAGGCAACGGAAAAATGCTGACAGGCGTTTTAAAATTGACCGATGTTATTTCAGCAGATTCAATCAGCGGAGGAACTATAACAGGGAATGTAACTATAAATACCAATAAGCCGATAACAACTACAGATACTATAACAGCAACAAATTTTGTGGGAGACGGTAGCGGATTGAATAATATTTCTTCTTTGAAATTATTTGAACAAATTATAAACTTGCCATCAAGAACATGGAATCTTAATTCTTACACTTCAACAGAAGAATTAATTTCGCAAAATATCAATTTGGGAACATATCCTATAATTATTTTAAAAATTGAATTATCAGGGCAATTTAATATTGATGCAAATGGTTATGATGCATCATTGCTTCCATCATTTAATCCATATGCAGTTGCTCACATTGAAATTGACAGTATGACTTTAATTCATCAAAATAATTCATACGCCAATGTTTCATCACTAATAATTGAAAAAGGAGATTTAGGAGGGGGAAGCAATAGAAAAGGAATTTATTCTTATAATTCAGCTTCAAATAATCCAACATCAGAAATTAAATCTTTTAGTTATCCAATGTTTTCTTCTATTATATTGTCTAATTCAATTTTTTATTTACGATACGCTTATTCTATAACAGGGGGTATAGGACACAACGTTAATATGAGTATAAATGATGTTAAAGTTAAATTAACTTATATAAAAACGAATTATTAAATAAAGTGTTTATAGGAAAAAGTTATAACTAATAATTGGAGGTTTTATGAAAAAAAATTGTTGTTGTCATTCATTAAATACTTTTCAGCCAATGCCTGTAAATAATGAAATAGCGAGAAATGTTAATTTATCTTTGAGCGAAATTAAGGAAAAAATTCAAAATGAAAAAGGAATTGTTTATATTTATAAACTTAGCACAATTCGTTTTGAAAATAATCAGATGCAGCAAAAAGGTTCTGCCCCAAATTTTCAAGGAGGACTAATAACACTCTGTACTTGTAAAAAATATTTACGAACATATTCTGAAATAAAAACTACTCCTCGTGTTTGGATAGCAGGTTTAACGAGTTCAACAAAAAATATAAAAAATCCATTTGGCAGCTTGTTTTATTTAATGAAAATAGGAGAGCGTTATGAATCTTTTTATGATATATGGTTAGCAAATAATAAAACTGTTCAATCAGCCAAAAGTGCATGCAATAATGAATTGGGTGATTTTTATGAACCCAAAATAAAAAAAATAAAAGAACATTCTGAAGATAGGTTTAACTCTATAAATTATGAATTTCCAAATGAAAATCATTCACATATAATAAATGACGAAGATGAATGGCGCACAGATATTGAATGCGTTTATAATAACAAGAGACGGCCAGTATTATTAAGCGGGAATATAAATTTTAGTTTTTTATGGTCAGCGCCTAAAATTAAGTTTAATGAAGATATTTCCCGGGGTGGATTAAAATGTAGTAGCATAAATAATTTTTTTAAGAAATTAGAAGAAAATTAATGATTAATATTAAAAGAAAAATGTAAATTTTATAATTTTTAGGAGGGTTTTATTATGGCTATGATTAAATGTAAAGAATGCGGTAAGGAGATTAGCGACAGTGTTTCAACCTGTCCAAATTGTGGAAAAAAATTAAAAACAAGCAAATTAAAATTAGGTTGTTTAACCCTTATTGGTCTTATAATTTTTATCGCTATTATAACATCTTTGCAGTCAGGTAGTGAAGAAAAAGAATTATTGGAAAAATTAAAAAATGCTCCAATTGAAGAAAATATTGATTATGTAAATATTTATAATCATTTTAAAATAATGTCTGACCATACAGATATTCAACGAGAAAACTTAATTAATGAATTAAATAATAAAAAAATCAAATGGATTGGCACCGTTTATGAAGTAACCAAACTTGAAAACGGATATATAATCCAAACTTCCGGCGATGACGATGAAAAAGAAGCAGGTTCATTTATCACGGTTGATGCCACAAAGAGTAAATATATTGAAACCTTAAAAACAGGAGATAGAATAAGAGCAATCGGAATATTTAGGGGAACTACTGCAAGAAATATTAATTTAAATCCCGCATATTTATTAGAACCAAATGAAGGATTGCCAATAAGAATTAATGAAAAAGCAGAAAATAATCAAACACAAAACAATGCTAATCAAAATAATGAGATTCCGCCATCTACAATTGCTGGAAAATATATTTTAAAAAGCGAAGAAGGTAGTGATATAAAAGGAGAAATGGAAATTTTAATTACTGCCGATAATAAAGTTTCATTTTCGATTGAAATTACTAATGATGTAGGGGTTGGAGAAATCGCAAAAGATGCGATTTTTATAGGAAATTCTGTTGTTTATGAAATGAAGAATGAAGATAATGGCGAAGTAGAAAAAGTTAAAATCTCATTTAATGATAATATTGCTAATGTAGAAACCGAAAATTGCAGAATTTATCATGGTTTTGGAATGAGTTTTAATGGGGAATATATAAAACAATAACATTAATTTTTTGATGATATAATTATTATTAAAGAGCGGGTAATTATGTTGTGTAAAAATTGTTTGGTTTAAATACATTGGCTCTTGCAAAGATAATTCTTTGAATAAATTTGATAAAATAATGTCGATAATATCGATTATTTTTGTAATGATAGCGCCGATATTTTGGTTAGTTCCGTTGATTTCCGCTTTAATTATAAGAAAAAATCATGCTCAAAAAATATATAAAAAAACGATTCTAATAATTAGCGGAATGGTTGCAATATGCACTTTTTAACATTTTTTTAAATAAAATTTTTTTATATTATGTTTGAAAATGAGCATAAATTATTACTATATGTATAATGGAGTAATAGAAATATTTTTTTAAATTTGTTAGTAG
>JAGOBX010000201.1 GCA_017999075.1 Candidatus Babelota bacterium
GTTATTGCAAGTATATGTAGAATATAAACTTCAGCCGAAATTGATTCTGTCCAATATGTTCTTGAAAAAGATATATATAAAAGCGCGAAAAACGCGCTCATTATTTTTAAATTTTTGTTTAATCCGTTTTTTTTGCATAATGCATTTTCGGATTTCAAACAGCATAATCCAAAGATTATATGCCCGATTAAGATAAGATTTAATCCGCTTAAGATATTATTTATTAAATAACAGCTTGCCGGAACTGTTAAAAATCCAGAAAACATTGTTATGGCTGAATTCAATAACCTTACAAAAACCGGATAACCGGGAGAATGAGGTATTCCATTACAGAAACCTGCGGTAATCAGTTCTATTGAATCGCCGTCTGGATTTAAGTTGTTTCCTGCCGTATAAAAATATACAGCGCATAATGCAATAACGGTAATGCATATTTTTTTCATTTATTTATTTCATTTATTACATTTTTTATGGTGTCCTCATTTTGCGTTTTTGATTTAACAGCCGTTTCTGTTTTTTTTATAATTTTATTATCACTGGTTTTTTTTTCATCTTTTATTTTTTTATTTTCTATTTTTATATTTTTTTTTTCGGTCCTCAGATTTTTTGAAGAAGTTTTTATTGTATCACTGTCTTTTTTTACTGATTTATTTTTTTTTTCCTGTTTAGACTTATTTATTGTTTTGTCAGGAACAGATTTTTTTGAAATTTTCGGCTCATCTTTTTTCGGCTCGTCTTTTTTTAAATCATTATGCTCGCTATGCTCGCTTTTTTTTTGTTCATGAAGTTCGGAAGTTTTTGGTGATGTGATTTCATTTTCAATTTCTTCATCGGTTTTATTTTGAACCTCTTTTATAACTGATTCTATGGCGTCATTATCATAATCGGTCTCTTCACCGATAGAATTTTTTTCCGAACCATTGTTAAATGAATCATTTATTTTTATCCATTCTGTTTTATATCTTCCTATATAAAAACCCGAAGAGAATGTTATTGCTATTATTATGATAAAAAATAATATTTTATTCATTATAGTTTTAAAAGATTCATCAAATACAAATAAATGTTTCGACAAAAAATATTATCTGGATTCCGGACTTTTAATCCGGAATCCAGATACATATTCGGATGTTTTATTATCCTAACATCTGAAGAACGCTTTGAGGTCTTAAGTTTGCTTGAGTCAACATTGCTTGACCTGCCTGCATTAAAATTTGTTCTTTTGTGAAATTCACCATTTCAGCGGCTAAATCAACATCTCTGATTCTGCTTTCAGCTGACTGTAAATTTTCTTTTGCAATCAATACAAAATTATAAGTATGTTCTAAACGGTTTTGAATTGCTCCGAGTTGAGCGCGCTGTTCAGATATCTGGTTGATAGCTGAAGATAATAAAGCTATAGCGCTTTCTGCTTCAGCTCTTGTAGCTACTGTAAAAGCAGTAGTTCCGTCGCCGAGAGTGTCTATATTCATACCGGTTGTTGAAAAACTTGAAATATGAACTGAATAAGTCTGATTGATGTTAGCGCCTACATGAAATACTAAAGATCCCGGGTTTCCTGTTGCTCTGTCAATTCCATATGATCCGTTTAATAAATATTTTGTGTTGAATTGAACTCCTGTCTGCATACGATCTATTTCACATAACAGTTGTGTTATTTCAAGCTGTATAAATTCACGGTCTGAATCAATCAGTGTGTCATTTGCAGACTGAACAGCTAAAACTCTCATTCTTTGAAGTATGCTGTGCAGTTCTTCAAGCCCTGATTCTGCAGTCTGAATTAATGAGATACCATCTTGAATGTTTCTTGAAGCCTGATCTAATCCATTGATCTGTGTTCTTAATTTTTCGCTGATTGCAAGACCTGCAGCATCGTCTGCTGCTCTGTTGATTCTGTATCCGCTTGAAAGTTTTTCCAACGAACTGTTTATTCTGAAATTTGTTAAAGTTAATTGTCTGTGCGCATACATTGCGCTAACATTATGCTGAATTCTTAATCCTGATTCCATACTCATTTTAATCTTCCTCCTTGTAGAAAACCTAAATTTTATCCGATATGTTTTTATTGATTTTACCGGATAAATTTTCTGACCAAATTTTAAAGATTTTAACAATCTTCAAATTACGAATGTTTAGCCCTCTTATTAAACATCCGTGTTAATAAAAAGCTTAATAGTCCACCTCCTTGATAAATTTTTGGTCTTATTTTAATAATTTTATTTTAACATTGACAACACAGTTCCAGGCTGAACATTTGCCTGCGATAACATCGATTGACCGGCCTGCATTAAAATTTGTTCTTTTGTAAAATTAACCATTTCAGATGCCAGATCCACATCACGGATTCTGCTTTCTGCTGTTTGCAGATTTTCTTTTTCTATAAGAACAAAATTGTATGTGTGTTCGAGTCTGTTTTGAACAGCTCCGAGAACCGCTCTTTGTCTGGATATTTCGTTTATAGCTGATGAAAGTAATCCTATAGCGCTTTCAGCATTTTCTCTTGTTCCTACAGTGAAAGGCGTTATTCCATCGCTGAGAGTATCAATATTTAATCCTGTAGTTGAGAAGCTTGATATTTGAACTGAAAATGTCTGATTCATGTTAGCGCCGACATGAAATATCAGAGAACCTGGACCTCCTGCGGTTGGAGGAGTAATATAATCTCCGCTCAATAGGTATTTAGTGTTGAACTGAACTCCGGTCTGCATTCTGTCGATTTCACATAATAATTGGGTTATTTCAAGCTGTATGAAGTTTCGGTCTGAATCTATCAATGTATCATTTGCAGATTGTACTGCAAGTATGCGCATTCTCTGAAGAATGCTGTGCAGTTCTTCAAGTCCGGATTCCGCAGTTTGTATTAATGAAATACTATCTTGAATATTTCTTGACGCCTGATCAAGTCCATAAATTTGAGTTCTGAGTTTTTCACTGATTGCCAGACCGGCAGCATCATCTGCAGCCCTGTTTATTCTGTAACCACTGGAAAGTTTTTCTAATGAACTGTTAATCCTTAGATTGGTTAAAGATAATTGCCGGTGAGCGTACATTGCGCTCACATTATGCATAATCCTTAATCCCGATTCTGAACTCATTTTTTTCCTCCTTGATTATTCTTCCGGCAAATCCGTTCGCCGGATTAAATATTAAAACGCTGAAATTTGCCCTCACAACGAATTAATATTTTTTAAACAACGATAACCCGTCTTCATAAGACAGGTCAGGTATTGTTCAGATTATTCTTACTATTACCTGTCCTTGGTCTTTTGTTTAACTTATCCTTGTTTAACTTCGGTAATTTTCTTACCGATTATGTCACTTATATCGGTGGTTTTTTGAAAAAACTTTAGCTGTTTTTACTGTTTTATAATAACGACTTTGTTATCAATGGTTTAAAGTGAAAAAACTGAGGTTGTTAAAATGCGCAGCATATTTTTTTATAAAATAAATCTGACAAATTATTTATATTGTTGTCGCTTTGAAAAAAATTATTAATATCTGATAATCCGCAAAATGAAGAATACAGTTCATTCTGTTGTATATTAAAAATATCAGAATATAATTTATAATTTACTTTTATGGGAAGATTTCCCTGTATCAGAGTCGATGACGGAAATTTTCTAATAGCTGTTCCAACAATTTTTTTTTTGTTCCATTCTATTTCATAATCCGAAGTATGATTAAAACATACAGGATCTTTTATTCCAGCTTTTTTTTTTGTGCAGTTAAGTTCTGAAGGAATTCCTGATTCGTTTAATGCGGAATTTAGAGATGTGTTAACTATCTTATAATAATCAGTTATTCTTGTAGAATTGAACAAATTGTTGTTTATGACAATTGAAAAAGTAAAATCATTATCATGAAGAATAGCTTTGCCTCCTGTCGGGCGTTTTATTACAGGAATATTATTTTTCAAACAATATTCAAAGTTTATGGATTTATCCTGATGTTGAAAATATCCTGTTGTTACAGAAGGTTCAATCCATCCGTAAACTCGAAAATATGAAATTCCGTTTTTTTCAGAATCATTTGCCAGTTTTGCGTCAAATGACATATTATATTCAGCTTTTGATACACTGTATTTTATGAGTTCAAATTTCATATTATATAATATAGTTTAAGATAAATTCAATAATTTAATGTATTACAGTAACATAACGCTACTGCTATTGCATCGGCAACATCCGGAGGTTCAGGCAATTTATCAAGAGAAAACCTGTTTTTTACCATATTTTGCATCTGTAGTTTTGATGAATGACCGTTGCCTGTCAAAGACATTTTTATTTTGTTTGCAGCAAAACTTTTTACAAGAAGATTGTTTACTGCAGCAGCTAAAAAAATTACTCCGCGCGCATGTCCCATAATTATTGAAGTTTTCGGATGATTATAATGCGAATATAATTCTTCGACTACCATTACGTCTGGATTAAATAGTTTTATAAGATTGCTGGTTTCGTCAAAAAGATATTTTAACCGTTTTTCGAGAGATTGGTTGCTCTTAATTTTTATACATCCGGCTTCTTTTAAAATTGGTTTTCTGAAATCTGCATCTATAATTCCATATCCGGTAATTCCAAGACCCGGATCTATTCCTATAATACGCAATATGTTTTTGTCAGAGGACATTGACGTTTAATTCGAATGGAATATTTTTTAAACCTGAATTAAGCTGACAGTCCTGTTTGGTAATAAAATGAACACATTGTTCGTATTTTTTGCTGATATTTTCTATAGTTGTGAAAAATAAATCGTCAGCTTCTTTACAGTCATAATAATTGAAATTAATTGTAAACATATCTTTTAACAGATTGTTTACAAAATCATCTGAAAGAAACGCGTCAAAAAGTTCTGCGTCTTCAGTTGATACTTTGTTTGTAAAAACAAAATTGCATATTTCGGTCGTGATTTCAAATTTTACGCTTAACGTCAGGTAAATGACTACTTTATCAATATTTTCGTATAAGTTTCTGATTTTTTTTATTATTTTCGATTCCCGGTCAATAGAATCGTCAACTATATAATAAATCATTTCGTTTAATTTCATTATTTTGTTTGCTTCAAGCATATTATTTCTTAAAGATACCATTACAGGCAGAAGTGATTTGCAGAAATCACTTTCAGCATTTCTTATTTTTGTTATAATTGAAGATATCTGATTGAATTCTCCGTATCCGTCGATTATATAACCTGCAAGGTTTTCGGCTTTTCCTATTGTATCCTGAATAGAATCATAACCTATTGAATAAGGAGTTAATTTATATTTCCCTGCTATTTCGTTTAATCCTCTGCCCAACACCAGACTTCTGGAAATTATTATTACCGATAAATTGTTATTGGCATCTTCAGGGATAAAATTGAATTTTGCAGAACCGGATTGTTCTTTTAAATCAAGCAATATCTTCTGGATTTTGTTATACCATTTATTGAGTTTGTTGCCGGGAGAAAAAACTTCTATATCATCTTCACTTACATTTTTTTCGGCGCAGTATTCCTGGAATACCTGTTCTTCGTTTTCACAGATTTTAAATATATTCATTATTGCAGTATTGGATAAAAATTTAAAAACAGGTTTTTGCAGATGGGTTAAATATATTTTTTTGTTCAGCATCCGTAATTTTTTATTTAAATCTATCAGTTCTTTGAATGTTTCCGTTGATATGAAAGGGACTTTGGCAAGATCAAACGCTACATATTCGCAAAATGTATTGAATTTGGAAATCAGTGTTTCTTTTATAGGATATAAGTTTTGTTCTGTAATACTGCCGGTAAATTCTACAACAGTAATTTTTTTATAACAATAATCATCAATATTTAATCCTGATTTAATAGTGATTTCAGCCATTGCATTCCCCTCAATTTAATTTTTATTTTTTATTTATTATAGAATTAAAAATAAAAACTTCAATATAAAATAAAAACATGAATAGAAATACCGGTTAGGAAAACTGCTCCTATATCTTGAGCTTATGAATTGTTTACAAAATATTATATATTTTTTTAAGAAATTAAAATATAATTCTATCATATTATACTTTTATAATTTATTAAAATTAAAATTTGTATAAAAATTATGGAGTGATAAGAGATGATTATAGTTACTGGTGGAGCCGGATTTATTGGAAGCGCCATTATATGGAGATTGAATCAGATTGGAGAGTCTAATATTTTAGTTGTTGACAGCCTTGGAAAATCTGATAAATGGAAGAATCTAAGAAATTTAAAATACAGTGATTATATGGAAAAAGACAGGTTTCTGGAAAAAATAATTAAAGATGAATTTCATGAAAATGATGTTGATTGTATAATACATATGGGAGCGTGTTCTTCCACCACTGAAACAGATTGCAGGTATCTGGCAATTAATAATTATGAATATACCAGGATATTGGCTGATTTTGCAGTATCTAACCAGATAGGATTTATTTATGCAAGCAGCGCTGCTACTTATGGTTCAGGCGAATCAGGGTATAATGACGATGAAAAAAATCTTGATAAACTGCAGCCTTTGAATATGTATGGA
>JAGOBX010000202.1 GCA_017999075.1 Candidatus Babelota bacterium
ATAAAAATATATTGAATAATATTAATGGGATAAAGTTTATAGATCCTCCGTCCGTAACCAGGCCGAATTATTGGTTTTATTCTATAATAATTGAAAAAGGAATATATGCTTATAACAATATTGAATTAATGAATATTTTTTCAGAGAATAATATTCAAACACGTCCTTTATGGTATTTGAATCATTGGCAGCAACCTTATAAAAATAATTATTCGTATAAAATTGAAAAAGCGGTATGGTATTACGATCGTATTTTGAATTTGCCGTGCAGCAGTAATTTGACAGAAGAAGAAGTGGAAAAAGTTTGTGTTATTATCAGAAAAAATTCTAAAAAGTAACAGAGGTTGAATCATTGTGGAAAAAATCAAACAGTTATTTATTTCTAAAGAAACTTTGATCAGTAAAGCTTTAAGTCAAATTGATGAAACCGCCGAAAAATTATTGTTTGTAGTTGATGAAAAAAATACTTTATTAGGAACTGTATCTGATGGGGATATCAGACGCTGGATATTGAAGGATAAAAGTATAAAAGAATCAGTGGATAATGTTATGAACACATTTCCAATAACTATGAAAAACGGATATTTGATGGAAGATGCAAAAAAAATTATGATTGAAAAAAAAATTAATTGCATTCCTGTAGTTGATGGAGATAACAGAATAATACATGCGGTCCGATGGATTGATTTGTTTGATACAAAATTTAAACGTCATAAAATGAATAATATTCCTACTGTAATAATGGCAGGAGGAGAAGGAAGAAGACTTTATCCGTTTACAAAAATCCTCCCTAAACCGTTAATACCGATTGGAGATAAAACTATTCTTGAATTGATAATCGAAAAATTTACCGAGTTTGGGTGTAAAGATTTTTATCTGTCTTTGAATTATAAAGCTAATCTTATAAAAGCTTATTTGAACGATTTTGATTTTTCAAACAACATAGAATATGTTGTTGAAGAAAAACCGTTGGGAACAGCAGGCAGTCTTCATCTTCTTAAGAATAAAATTAAATCAACGTTTTATGTGAGCAATTGCGACATACTCGTTGATGCGGATTATAGCGATATCCTTGAATTCCACAGGACGAATTTGAACAAAATTACTATAGTTAATTCAATGATTAATTATGTTATACCTTATGGAGTATGCGAGATTGAAAGCGGAGGTTCTTTAAAGCAGATAAAGGAAAAACCTGAATTTAACTTTTTGGTTAATACCGGACTATATGTTCTTGAACCTGATACTTTGGACGATATTCCTGAAAATAAGTTCTATCATATAACAGACATGATAAACGATTATATGAAACGCGGAGTTAAAGTGGGAGTTTACCCTGTATCACAGAAATCATGGCTGGATATGGGACAGCTTAAAGAATTACAGGATATGATGACAAAATTCGGGGTTAAATAAATATAAAAAAAATTTCAAAATTAAATTTATTTTTCAGAAGACCAGAAACTACGGAATTAAGCCCGTAGAGAAATTAATTTTATAGAATATAATATTATCAGAGTAAATTGGATTATGGAAAAATTATTATTAATCGGCGGCGGCGGTCATTGTAAAGTTGTTATTGATGCTGTAAATAAAATGGGAGTGTTTGAAATATCAGGAATAATTGATATTAAAGAAAAAATAGGATTAAAAGTTAGCAGTATTCCAATTATAGGTTCTGATGAAGAACTTATAAAAATCGTTAGTTCGCTGCATATAAAAAAATGTATTATTACCGCAGGTTCTGTTGGAGAAACTTTGTTGCGGACGAGACTTGTGAAATTATCAGAAAATGCAGGATTGGAATTTGTAAATATAATTCATCCATCTGCAATAATTTCAGAAAATTCAATTTTAGGTAAAGGGAATTTTGTATCTGCAGGAGCAATAATAAATTCTGAAACTATAATAGGAGATCATTGTATTATAAATACCGGGGCGGTTATCGAGCATGATTGTAAAATAGGAGATTTTGTTCATATCTCTCCTAAAGCGCTTTTATGCGGCGGAGTAAAAATAGGAAATAATTCTCATATAGGAGCCGGGACATGCGTTATTCAAAATGTAGCCGTAGGTTCGAATACAATAATTGGAATTGGAAGCGTTGTAACAAAAACAGTAGAATCAAATATCGTAGCTTACGGAAATCCGTGTAAACCCAAAACCAATGGAAACTAAAAAAAATAAAGTGTTTATTATAGCAGAAGCAGGAGTTAATCATAACGGTTCTGTAGAACTTGCAGAAAAAATGGTTGAGATAGCAGCTCAAGCCGGAGCAGATGCGATAAAATTCCAAACATTTAAAACTGAACTTCTTGTTTCTAAATATGCGGAAAAAGCTGAATATCAGGTTAAAAATTCAGGAGAACACGGGAATCAGATTGATATGCTGAAACCTTTAGAACTTGATTGGCAGGCACACGTTGAATTATTTAACTGCTGCAGAAAAAATAATATTAAATTTTTGTCTTCGCCGTTTGATATTGAAAGTATAAATTTACTTGAAAAATTGAATCTTGATATTTATAAAATACCTTCAGGAGAAATTACCAATTTACCGTATCTTAGAAAAATTGGAACATTGAAAAAAAAAGTGATTTTATCTACCGGAATGTCTGAACTGTCAGAAATAAAAGATGCGATTAATGTTTTAACTGATTCTGGAACAGATAAAGATGAGATTACACTTCTTCACTGCAATACCGATTATCCTACGAAATTTGAAGATGTGAATCTTCTAGCTATGATTGATATTAAAGAAAAATTTGATATAAAGGTGGGATATTCTGATCATACTGCAGGAATAGAGGTTTCAATAGCAGCCGCAGCTCTTGGAGCTGAAATTATAGAAAAACATTTTACCATTGATAAAAATATGAAAGGGCCTGACCATATTGCAAGCGTTGATCCTGATGAATTAAAAAATATGGTATCAGCAATACGCAATATTGAAAAATCTATGGGGTTAAAAAATAAAGTTCCGACAAAATCCGAGTTGAAAAATAAATCAATTGCAAGAAAAAGTATTATTGCAGCTGCTGCCATAAAAAAAGGTGAAGTATTTAACGAATTTAATATATGCGTTAAAAGACCGGGAAATGGGCTGAGCCCTATGATGTGGGATAAAGTTATTGGACAGGTTGCAAAACAAAATTTTGAAGCAGATGAAAAAATAATAATATGAAAAAATATTATTATAAAAAGATTGTGTTTTATATATAATAATCGAATTGCTTTATAATATAAGGTAAATAATTATGAAAAAAAAAATTTGTGTTATTACAGGTTCTCGCGCAGAATACGGATTATTTTATCCGTTGCTGAAAGAAATTAAAGAAGATGATTTTTTTGAATTACAGATAATTGTTACCGGAATGCATTTATCTCCTGAATTCGGATTAACTTATAAAGAAATCTTAAAAGACGGATTTGCAATAAACGAAAAAGTTGAAATGTTATTGTCAAGCGATACAGAAGTTTCAATTGCAAAATCAACAGGACTGGGGATTATAGGTTTTTCTGAAGCATTAAACAGATTGAAACCTGATGCAATTGCAGTTTTAGGAGATAGGTTTGAAATTTTTTCCGCAGTTGCAGCTTCAGTTTTTTTGAAGATTCCTGTTATACATATTCACGGAGGAGAACTGACAGAAGGAGCTTTTGACGACCAGTTAAGACACGCTATTACAAAAATGAGTGTCCTTCATTTTACTTCATGCGAAGAATATAAAAAAAGAGTTATTCAATTAGGAGAAGATCCGGAAAATGTATTTAATTGTGGAGCGTTGGGTGTTGACAATATCTTTAATATAAAATTGTTGAATAAAAAACAGATTGAAAAAAAAATAGGATTGGATTTAACTAAACCCACAATACTTGCAACATACCATCCTGTAACTTTAGAAAATAACACTTCTGAAAAACAATTTAGAACGATGCTGAAAGTAATTGATGAGTTGAAAAACTATAATATTATTTTTACAAAACCAAATGCCGATACTGACGGGAGAATTATTATAAAAATTATTGATGATTATGTAAATAAAAATTCTTGCCGCGCAAAATCATTTATATCGCTCGGGACTTTGAATTATCTGTCAATTCTTAGATATGTAAAATTTGTGATAGGAAATTCTTCAAGCGGAATAATTGAAGTTCCATATTTCAATATTCCTACGGTAAATATTGGAGATAGACAAAAAGGAAGAGTTAGACCAGATACTGTTATAGATTGTTCCACAGATTATAATGACATAAAAAACGCGGTAATAAAAGCTGTTTCAGTCGATTTTATTAAAATTTGTATGCGGTCAAAAAAAATATACGGGGAAGGAAATTCTTCAGAAAAAATAGCTTCAATTATTAAAAAAAAATTGGAAGAAGGATTGAGATTAAAAAAACAATTTTATGATATGATTTAAATTTTGAAATATGAGGCATCAGATAAAATGTATAAAGAAAAAAAAATTTTAGCGTTAATACCCGCTCGAGGCGGGTCGAAAGGCCTGCCTGGAAAGAATTTGAAAAAATTGTGCGGTATTCATCTAATCGGATGGACGATAAATCATGCAAAATCAAGCGTTTTAATTGATAAAATTATTGTCAGCACTGACTCACAGGAAATATCTGAAATATCGAAACAATATGGGGCGGAAGTCCCTTTTTTAAGGCCTGATTATCTTGCTTCTGATTCGAGTAAAGTGATAGATACTATATTTCATTGCTTGGATTATTATGGAAAATCAGGTGAAAAATTTGATTATGTATTATTGCTTGAACCGACTTCTCCATTAAGAAAAAAAAATGATATTGACAATGCATTGAAACTTATTATTGATAATGAAAATAGAGCTGACAGCTGTATAAGCGTAGGTGAAATTGCTCTTGAACATCCTGTTTATTCTAAAAAAATTGATTCTGAAGGTTTTGTTAAGCCTTATATTGAAAATGATAAAACTTCTCAAATGAGACAATTTTTGTCAAAAGCATATTTTCCTTACGGGGTAGTGTATATTTCTAAAGTTGATTCTATGAAAAAATATAATGAAGTATATTCGGGAAATATAATTCCTTATATCATTGAGCGCTGGCAGAATTATGAAATAAATGATATATATGATTTTTTATGCGTTGAAACTATTATGAAACATCGTGAAAATGAACTATAAAAATGACAGGTTAATATTAATATAAAAATAGCCAGACATTTTTGGTTTTACTGAATTTTGGCGGAGGAGCTGAAAATATGAAATTTTTAGTTATAGGACTTGGCTCAATGGGAAAGCGCAGGATAAGATGCCTTAAATCATTGGGATATTCAAATATTTCGGGTTTTGATTTAAGAAAAGACAGGGTTAGCGAATCATTGGAAAAGTATGAAATAAATTTTTTACAATCAATAAATGATGAGCAAATAAAAAAATTTGATGCGTTAATTATATCTACTCCGCCTGACAATCATTTGGATTATTTAAAACTTGCGGTTAAAAACAAAATTCCTGTTTTTGTTGAAGCGAGCGTTATATTGGCTGGGCTTAATGAATTGAAAGAAGCAGCTTTGAAAAACAATGTATTTATAGCGCCGTCCTGCACATTGAAGTTTCATCCTGTTATAAAAGAAATAATGAAAATTGTAAAATCCAAAAGATATGGATCAATAACAAATTTTTCTTATCATTCAGGTCAGTATTTGCCTGACTGGCATCCTTGGGAAAAAGTGACAGATTATTACGTTTCTAAAAAAGAAACCGGAGGATGCCGTGAGATTGTACCGTTTGAACTTACATGGCTTACGGAGATAATTGGATTCCCTGAAAAAATTTTTTCCTGTTATGGCAAAACAATGAATGTCGGAGCAGACATAGATGATACCTATGCAATATCAATGAAATGCAGAGACTGTTTCGGAGTTTTGATAGTTGATGTAACTTCAAGATTTGGAGTTAGAAATTTAGTTATTAATTTTGAGCTTGCACAGATTCAATGGAGATGGGACGATGGGTATTTTAAATTGTTCGAATCTGAAGAAAACAGATGGATAATATATAATCAGCCTGAATACAGCGCAGCTCAGGGTTACAACAAAAATATTATAGAACAGATGTATATAGACGAAATTTCGAGTTTTATAAATGGGATACCAAACCCTGAAAATTATCCTAATTCTCTGAGTAATGATATAAAAATTCTGGAATTACTTGATAAAATCGAGAGTTAAAAATATTTGAAAAAATAATTTTTAATTTTTTTTGTGAATAATTGATATTTTTGATTATGTATTTTATAATTAGGAGTTGTATTTTATATGGCAAAAAAAGATTTTAGTAGCCGTTTGCATGCGGTAATACCTGCTGGAGCTCATACTTACAGCAGAGGCGATGATCAATATCCGGAAAATGCTCCTCAGATTCTTGAACGTGGTGAAGGATGTTTTTTATGGGACGGAAATGGGAAAAAGTATCTTGATTATGGAATGGCTCTTCGCGCAGTTACAGTCC
>JAGOBX010000203.1 GCA_017999075.1 Candidatus Babelota bacterium
ATGGAAGATAATGAAGTGAATCAAAGGGGATAATACATATATATTTTTTATCAGAAATATATTTTACTGCAGGTTCGAACAATACAGAATACAATTTTTCAGCACTTTCTTCAATATAAGCTTTATTCTGAATTCTTATTATAAAATCAGTTACAGAATTTTTAACGTCAAAATTTATAGGAAGTTTTGTTTCAACAAAATCGAATTTTTCTTTTGAAATTATCCAAATATAAATAAAATTTGTATCTGAATAATATTCAAGAAAAACTGTTTCTGTATCAATATAATTTTTCAATTCTGAATATGTCAAAACATTAACATTAATTACAGATTCTATTTCAGGGTTTATAAGTTTCATTTTAAGCAAAGACTCGGAATTTTCAATTTCTAATTTTGAAATTTGTTCTTTGATAATATTTTTTTTCCATTCAGCAGGTTCATAATTAATCTGTTTGTTATAATTATCAATAAATATTTTATTTGATATAATTTTTGCATACAGTTTATCAATTTCTTTGTTGTTAAACCTGATTTTATGGTTTCCAAGCAAATCTATTAAACTTCTTGATTTAAATCTTTCAAGATATTCAAATGCTTTTACAAAATCTCCTGTTTCAATATATAAAGAAATAATTTTATCATAAACATTTTTTTTATCAGTTACAAACCCGTTTTTAAGTTCTTCAATTTTCATATTGCTTCTCATTTTTTCTATTATATCAATTGCTTCGCTTAAAAATAAAATTGATTTTTTTTTGTCAATTTTTTCAATGCATAACGCTTTTCCATAAATAGAGCGCCATTCAACTTCTTTAATTCCAATTTTTTTTGAAGATTCAAAGGATTTATTATACCAATCTTGAGAAACTTCATAATTTTCTATTTTAAAAAACAGGTTGCCGAGTTCTAAAGCACATTTAACTTTATTTATATGATTATTTATTTCTGAACTTATTGAATAAGCAGATTCAAGGCAATCTTTCGCTTTTTGGAAATCATTTAAAGCAAGATATGCTATTCCCAAATTTCTGTAATCATATCCTAAAGCCCACCGAGATTTAAGTTTGCGGTCTATTTCGATAGCCTGATTTAGATATTCAATGGAATCAGCATATTTTTTTTGAGAATTTAGAACGATAGCCATATTGTTTAAAGTTGAAGATACATCATTATATTTTTTTAATTTTTTTGAAATACTAACCGATAAATTAAAATAATAAATGGCTTTATCATAATTATTCAAAGTCCAATAAATCAAACCTAAAGTATTATATGAAATATATAATTGCTGTTCATCTTCATTTTTTTTTGCCATATCAGCAGATTTAAAAGAATAATCAAATGCCTGTTTGTAATCGCCTTCATACCAAAATGTATTTCCAAAATTCTGGTAAATTTCAGGAATCATATATGTAATTTTTTTTTCGTTTACTATATTCAGCGCTTTACCGTACATATCCCTGCTTTCGTTAAATTTTCCCAATTGCTCTAAAACCAACCCGATATCAATCAATGTTCTGGAAACTTTTTCATAATCTTTTTTTTCTTCATAATATTCAAGAGATTTTCTGAAATATTCTTCTGATTTTATATAATCGTTAAGTCTCAAATAATATATTTTTCCAAGTCTTGAATATTGTTCTCCTAAAATTTCAATTTTATCAGTAGCAGATATTATATTTTCAATATAACTTACAGCATTTATATATTCACCTTTAAATTCATTAGTTTTTGCCAATTCTGTTTTTGCGCTAATAATAAATTTAGAATCTTGGGTATTATATTTTAATGCTTCATTAAAACAATATGCTGCCGAATCATATTCCTCGTTCATAGAATAAAATATTCCGAGATTATATAATTCCCTCGAAAAATCGGTTGGTGATAAATTTGACACACGAATATATTCATTTTGATAAAACGCTGATTTGTTGTAATTTTCTGAATTAAACGCGCATTTAACAGCAAATTTCAGGTATTTTTTTATAAGTTCATTTTCATATAAAACAACCTTGTTCATACTTATAACTCTTTCCATATTTGACAGTGACTGAGTATAATTCTTTTTTTCAAATTCTTCAGCTGCAGTCTGTATGAGTTCATCTGTTTTTGTTTTTGCAAGTTCGATTTTTTCTGTATCCGAAAAATTTCCAGATCCGTAAACATATATTTTTTTATTACCGGGTATTGTTAAATCCCGATAATTGAATTTTTCCAAAGAATAATCAGGCTCATTGTTAAAAACAATATTTGATATTCCTGATTCAATTAAGGATAATAATATACAATTAAAAACAGAAGAATTAATATCTCCGCACCTCAGTTTTCTTAAAATCAGATAATTAACATTTATTACACCAGCATCTCTAAAAAAATTTATTCCTGTGTTAAATCCTGTTTTAAAATCAGCTATTTTTGATTTACTTATGTCTTTAGAATTCATTTCAAGATCCGCATCTATAATTAAAATATCATAATCTTTATCATTAACAAAATTATTAATGTTTTCATTGTTTATCAGTTTTATTCTTTCGTTGAAAATAGTCTGATTTTCTTTTGCTTTTATAAATCCCGTTATTGAAGGAACCAATATCCGATTTTTCCCAAACCTAAAAATATCGTCACTTTTATAATTAACTAATATTAGATAAGCGCCGCCGCCGATGTTATCTAAAACGTCCAAATTATCATTTTCTGTTATATAATTTCCGCATTTCATACCGTTTTGGTCTGCAGTTATTAAATATTCCTCCATTCCGGTATTGTAAAGAATATTAAACTTTTTTTCTTCGCCGATTAAACTTTGAAAGTAATAAATATCTTCTTCTCCTGCAATTTTAAAAAATAGATTTTCATTGTGTTTCAAAACATAATTTAAACAATTCAAATACCTGTCTATATAAACAAGCGCCTGTATACAATCCTGTTTTTTTAAAAAAAAATTAATAATTTTATTGTATAAATCGAATAATATTTTTTCATTTACAAATCTGTATCCGTTATTTTGAATATAAGAAACTTCTTTAAGAAATCCAGTGAGATTTTGTTCATAATTCTTCAATTTTTCAATTTCTGAAGTATAATAAAAATTCAACCAAGTTATTGCACTTTCTGAAGACAATATATTGGAATCTGAAAAGTTTGATTCTACAGTTTTTATATTCAAATCATTTATTTCATTTAACAATAAAATCATTTTATCTTGAACTTTAATTTCTGAAAATGCTTCTTTTAAATTTTTAAGATATTTAACTGCATTTTTTTTATTTTCATCCAGTTTTACATATTCATTAAATAATCTTATGTTTCCGGTATCAAATTTTTCTGCCGAAAAAATATTATTTAAAACTTTTTCTATTTCAGGAACAGAGTATGTAAATTCCTGAAAATAAAAAAATGCAAATGCAGATAATACCGGAAAATCAAAATATATGTTTTTTTTGGAAACTAATTCATAATATTTTTCCATTTTATAAATAAGTTTTTCTTTTTCCCGGCTATTCATATTTTCAAGATATGATGCCATCAGTATCAGATTAATATATATGCCATTGTCATCTTTAATGATTCCGCTTAATTTTATTGCAGATTCTGCATAAAACACAGCACTGTCAGTATTATTTTTTAAAAAATATATTTTTGAAATATTGTTGTATAATATAGCTTTTTCAAGATATAATCCGGGAGAATTTTCAGGAGTTATATTTTCAGGAATACATTCTAGCCGTTTAAATAACGTTTCGAGTGATTTATCTTCATTTCCGTAAAGTTTATAGAATTCATTGGCAAGCATATACAAAAATTTTTGTTCTGTCAAATAATCAAGACCTTCTTCGCTACGCGCATCGCTGCTTTGATCTGATTGTCTCGTTAAATTAAATTTGATATTTATCAAAGCTTCTTTTTTAGATAATACAGAACTGAAACTTTCAGAATAATATTTTTCAGCTTCATTTATTAGAATTGATGCCTGATTTTTCATTTTTAATTTTTCAATCTCATTAATAAAACTGCCCGGATCTGTCAAATAATTCATCATAAAAAGAAGAACTGATCTTTTATTATAATATTTTTTTTGCGGAGACATATTTTCAGCTTCAAATTCTGCCGCCCTGTTCAAAATTTCCATTGCATTCGAATATTTCCCCGCAGAATAATAAATCAAAGATAACTTTTCCATACACATTCTTGCAGTTTCATTATCTGGAGACATATTCAAAACTTTAATATAATAAAATTCAGCATTCTGATAATCATTCATGATAAAAGCCGAATATGCGTAATTTATAAAAAAAACAATTTGGCGGTTTTTATCTTCTTCAAAAAAATTGTCATACATTTCTATTCTTCTGTTATAATAACGATATGCCATTTCATAATTTTTTATATGATAATACACATTTCCAATATTAGTTAAAAGTTCTGTTTTGGTTCTGTAATTTTCATCTTCGGTCAGCGCAAACGCAGTTTTATAATAATCAATGGAATATTCAAATCGGCCGTGTTTGTTTAAAACAAGTTCAAGTTGTTCATTAATCCATCCCAGTAACTGATAGTAATAACTGATTCGGGGTTTGAGTCTGATTGATTCCAATACCATTTTTTCAGAACGTTCTAAATTTTTTTTCCAATCTTTTTTATAAGTAAGCAGTAAAGAAACCGCATAATTAATTGCGGCAGCCTCTTCATCTACTGCAACCCTTGTTTTTAAAAAGTTATCATATATTTTTTCAATTTCTTCTGTTCTGCCAAGCATATTGCCCAGTTTTATTAATTCACGATGGGCTCGCACATAAGCGGTATCAAATTCAATAAGTCTATAAAAAGTTTTAAAAGCTTTTTCATAATCTCCGGTTCTTTCTTCATATATACCTTTATCAAACATCTTCTGTTTGAATTTTTCTTCCGACTTATATTTTTTTTCAGACAATTTTGAATCGTTGTCAACAGCAGCCTTATAATATTGCAGACTTTTTTCATAATTTTCTTCTGAAAATAAAATATCGCCAATTTTTATATTTGCTTCGCTTATTTCCATAAACGATTCAGGATAATTTTTTATAACATCTGTTAAAATTTTTTTAGCAAGATGATTTTCATTAGATAAATAAGCGAGTTCGGATGCCTTAAAAAGAAATTTGGAGGATAATTTACTTATTCCCCGGCTCTTATCTGCAAGTTCAGTCAAATAATTTATTATTGAAATTTTTGCCGTATTTTTTTTTTCGTCTGAATAATATTGAACGACATTATTTAGTGCTTTATCAGTAATCAGATTGGAATAATCATATTTTTTAAGAAGTTCAGTCATTATTGCTATATAACTATTTTCCTGACCGATATTTCTGTATATTTCTGCTTTTTTATATAATAACCTTGCAGATACTGGAGTATCATTTTTTATATTAAAAAAAATTGTATCGTATAAAATAACGGCGTCAGTTAAATTGTCGTTTTCTGAAGTCAAGTCTGCAAGAAGTTCCGTTGATTTATTTCTTATTCTTTCATTTTTTGAATTTTTAAAAAGATTTTTAAGTGAATTTTCATAAAAAGTTTTCATTCGTTTTTTCTCAAAATTCGATTTATTTTCCAATTTCATATAATATTCCGAAACAAGTTTTATTATAAAATTAAGATTTTCATCCGCATAATAGTTTGACAATAAAGATAGATCTCTGTATTTCTTTAGAAATAAATAATAATCCATCAATCCGTCTATCAACTTGTATTTATCATTACTGTCAAGCTTATCAAATTTTAGTTCTAAATATTTTTTGATAATATATTTTTTCAGATTTTCATCAATTGCGCCTTCAGCTAAATTAAGCAGATTCAGGATATATTCTACTGAATATTCGGAGATAATTTCGGATTTCAATGATTCCGTCCCTTTTAATAAAAATACATCGCGCGAACTTCTTCTGGTTTTATGTCCTGATTTATAAGAAATATAATACAAATTTCCGTTAATAATGGACGGATCAATTATATCAATATCAGAAACAGAACATTGAACTATTTGTTTTTTTAAAGAATTTACATCAACCACTCTGTATAAAATATTTGTTTTAGAATTATCATCGTACTCAGTGAAATATAATGATTTTTTTATATCAGTTGTTATCAAATAATTCAGTTTGCAGTCAGAATCATATATTTTTTTTATTTCACCGGTATCTATAAGTTTTGTATTTATACTGTAGCTGTCCGATTTTGTTATATAAAAAATCGACTTATTATCATTTGAAACACATATCGAAATGATATTACTGTCAGTTAATATTTCTGTTTCAGAAAAATTTTTAAGATTTATTTTTTTTATTTTAGTTTCTGTTACAGAAATACTTTTTTTATCTTTTTGGCAGAAAAATAAAAAGTTTCCATCCGAACTAAAAACAGGCATAAATTCTATTGTTTCATTGAGAATAATTTCATTACGTGAAATTATATTGTAGTTAGTATAACATCTAATTAACTCTATTTTTCCTCCCG
>JAGOBX010000204.1 GCA_017999075.1 Candidatus Babelota bacterium
GTCATATACAGCTGTGAATTTTGAATTATTTGATTTTAATACGTCAAATCACATAAGCGGATTAAGTGAAGCGTTTAATAATTTGAAATTGAAATACAGGCTGCCTTCAGGTGTAAATAAATTTAACGGCAGATTATTTGCAATATTTCAGTATAACGAGGAATTGCGCCAATGGCATCAGATCTCGCCTTCTTATCAGTATAATATTTTATCAGGGATTGAAGTTGAGATTCAGATTTCGCATTTTTCAATTTACGGATTATTTGCGATTCCTTATTTTGAACAATCGGGCGACGTTGAAATATATCCGAATCCGTTTATAGCAGGCGACAGAAATTTCAAGACAGGAAGAAATTATACAGGAACTGACGACGGCAGCGGAATATATTTTGCCGGAAGCAATTTGAAAAATGCTAATGTAAAAATTGTTAATCTTGCCGGTTATGTGGTGAATGAATTTAATACTGGCGGAGAAAGTTATTTTCAATGGGATGTTTTTGACAGAAAGGGAAGACCTGTGTCTTCTGGTCTGTATTATGTTATTATTGAGACTGGAAATTATAAATGCGTAAAAAAATTACAAATTATTCGTTAATTATTGTTTTTTTTATTTTATCTGTTTTAAGTTACGGATATTCGTTTAATGCCGGAGTTCCTCTTACTTTACGATATACTGCGGAACATTCTGCGTTATCAGCTGTAACAGCGTTCAGTTCCGGAATAAACGGTATTTTATATAATCCGGCGCTGGTTAAATTAGAAAAATATGACAGGAATTTTGTAAGCAGCTACATATCGCTGCCGCAGCAGATAAGCCTTTATTATCTTGCTTTTTCAAAAGAACTTGAACAGGATAAAAATACAAGGTTATCAGTTTTTTTATCAGGAATTGACGGCGGTTCAATAAATCAGACAATGATAAACGGAAGAGATATTGAATATACTAATAATTCAAGCGGGTATTCCGGATTTCAGGGCGGGTTATCTGTTTCGTATAACCGGAATAAAATAGGATACGGATTTAATCTTAAGAATTATTCTGAAAAAATATCAGGATATAAAGATAATTTGATTTTATTTGATTTTGGATTTTTATATAAAAATATATTTGAAAATTTAGATGCCGGAATTTCTGCATTGAACATAGGATCAAACATAAAAATAAATAATTCTGAAGAAAAAATATCGAGAATATTTTCCGGAGGGTTAAAATATTCTGTTTATAGATTTGATATTCTTGTTGATTTGAAAAAAATCGGAGAACTGTCTCCGAAATTTTCGTACGGGATTAATTTCAGATTTGATGATAATTTTCATCTGATGGCTGGATACAATGGAACTAAAGATATAAATAATTATATTTCTTTCGGATTCGGGTATTTCTATAATTCTCTGGGAATACAATATGCATATGATAATTATGATGAACTTGGGGATTTACACTATATAACTATAAGTATGAGTTTAAAACCTTTGTCGAATATTTTTGGAATAAAAAAACAAAAAACAGATAATGATAAACTGAAAATCAATAAAAAATCTGTTTATAAAAATGATATGGGGCAAAATGATAAATCTAATAAAACTGAATATGAAAATAAAAAATCGGAAAATAAACCTGAAGTTAAATTGAATTATGAAACTATTGATATAGGAAAGTTAAAAGAAAATGCTTTGAAAGCATTTGAATCAAAACAATATGAATTGGCTGTTATTATACTGCAGAAAATTATTTATAACCAGCCTGAAGATATTGAATCTATAAAACTTCTTGGCGATGTTTATTTTGAAATCAAAGATTATGACAATGCAGTAAAATGTTATGATATGGTTCAGAGAATAGGATTAAGGAAAGTTAAATAATAATTTTGTTTTAACAGGATTGTTTATTATATAAAGGAAAATAGTTACATAAACAGAAAAATTAGAATTTTGCTTGCGGAAGTTTTAGAAAATCAGAGTTTTGGATTTATGGATTATTATTTAGAAAAAAAATATGGTTATGTCTTATTAATTTTAATGGGTTTCGTTTTGAATTGCATTGGGTTGAATGCCGCTGATATTTCATGGTTTGATTCAGGCGATACGTTTTTTTATAATACAGTTAAGAAAACAGAAATAATATCGGATCAAAACGGCGATACGCTGTATTATAACATAGAATATTATAAATCAGGAGATTTTTTGAGAATAGAACGTTATGCATTTAGAGAAAAGGTGGAAACTTTTATTTTACATATAGGGAATGATTATCATGTTTGGCGTAAAAATTCTGATGGAAAAACTATAAGCCAATTTCAAAAAAAAGATGATCCTGATAAATATAAGTATAATTCTCAAATTCTCAATTATTCAGAAAATATTTTTAATGATTATTTCGGAAGTGAAACTGCCAACCTTGATGAATTGAAGTTTGAAATAACCGGAGATACAAAAGGAATGTTTGATGGACTGAATGAAGAAGTCTATCATTTATCATCTAAACTTATAGATATTTCAGGCGCAAATATGTATATAAACGAGCATTGGCTGACAAAAAAACGAATGGTTATAAAAGAAATTTCAAGACATTATGTCAAGTCTATTGGATTGGATTTTATATTGAAGAGTATTTCGGTAAAAACAAATGAATTTGATTGCATATTGCCGGAAAATTTAAATAAAATTTATTGACCGGAAAAAATATGTTATGTGAAAATTTGAAAATTGAAACATGCAGCGAGCGTATTGCAGTTTTTTCAAATAAGAAATCAGGATGTTATTTTACTCAAACTTGTAACAAAAACAGCGATTACTGGCGCGGCTGGTTTGTTAATGATGATAAAATTATCGATGATTATTCAATTTTAACTGAATCCGGCTATTTAGATAAATCAGAAACATTTTCGGAAATATATCCTCATAAAATAATAAAAAAATCGCAAAATATTTTTGTGGAAGAAATTTTTCCTGATTATAGCGATTCGCTTATATTAACTTTAAACAATAAAACCAAAAGTATTTCATTTATTCCGCTTATAGCCGGAGAACGAAAAATTTCCGGAATAGAAATTAAGAAAAACGCAGTTATATTTGCTTTTGATGAATTTAAATTTTTAACATTAACAATCGGTAAAAGTTCCGGAATTGAAATTATAGATAATCATATTCCTGATTTATCTTATAATAAATATCATACTCCTGTTAAAATTAATTTTGATTATGGAGAACATACTGTTGTTTTAAGTTATGCTTCAAATAAAGAGGATTCTCTGAATAAAGGGATAGAAATTTTTAAGAATAAATTTGAAATTATCGAACAAAAAATTAATCGTATAAACGGCATTTTGAAATATGCGGATATAAATGTATCTGATAAAATTTATGAGTTTAGTTTGAACTGGATTTTAGTTCAGACTGATAATTTAATAATGGAAAAAGTCGGTAAGGGAATTTATGCCGGATATCCATGGTTTAATAATTATTGGGGAAGAGACACATTTATTTCTTTTCCTGGAGCAACTCTTGTAACTGGAAAGTTTGAAGATGCAAAACAGATATTGACTTCATTTTTTGATTTTCAAAACAATGATAAAAATTCAGAATTTTACGGAAGAGTTCCAAACAGGGTAAATAATGAAAACGATATTATATATAATACGGCAGATGGAACTCCTTGGTCAGTTATTCAATTGTATAATTATGTTAAATATACCGGAGACATTGAATTGCTGGAGAAATTGTATGAAAAAGTTCGATTAAGTATTGAATCAAATATTGTCAGGGCAGATGAAAAATTTTTTTTGAAGCATAAAGATGCAGAAACATGGATGGACGCTCAGATTAATGGAAAGATTCCTATTACTCCGCGCGGCAACAGGGCAAATGATATTCAGGTATTATGGTTCAATCAATTGAAATACGGAATAATTATATCGGAAATTCTCGAGAAAAAAAATACAGCAGAAAAATGGAAATCAATATTAGAAACTCTTAAAAAAAATTTTAGAGGATTTTTTATTAACAGTTCAGGCACTTTGTTTGATCACTTGAATCAGGACGGTTCTGCAGATATGCAGATACGTCCGAATCAGATTTTTGCAGTATCACTCGGACTTGATGATTTGATTGAGTTTGAAACAGGTAAAAGAATTTTAGACGAAGTTGTTTTTAAACTCACTTATTCTTATGGAGTAGGTTCTTTGAATCAGGATGACCCTGATTTTAAACCTTTTCATCATAGTCCTGATTATCATTTTGATTTGGCGTATCACAATGGTATTGTATGGCAGTGGCTTGCCGGTCATTTAATAACTTCTCTCGTGAAATTCGGAAAAACTGATACTGCTTTTGGACTTACCAAAAATATGGCAGACCAAAGTATGAATAAAGGAGCCGCTGGATGTATAGCTGAACTCATTGACGCATTTCCTGATAAAAACGGAAATATAAAGTTATCCGGAGCTTTTTCTCAGGCATGGAGTAATGCTGAATTTTTAAGAAATTTTTATTCGGATTATTGCGGATTTAATCCTGACATGATTAATAATACTCTGTATCTTTCTCCTTTTTTACCGGAAGAGATTAATTTTGTGTCTTTTGTTGGATATTTTGGCGGAAATGCAGTTAAAATCACGTTTGAAAAAAATGGAGAATTATTGAATTGTCAGATAAGTCCGGTTAAAACCGGATTCCTCCAAAAAATCAAAATTATTTTTTATAATTCAGATGAAAGAGAAATTTATTTGAAAAATGAAAACCGTTTTTTAATTGATTTGAATTTGAAACGCATTATAGAGAAAAACTAAGTATAAAAATTATATTTTCATATTGATTTTTTTATTTTTCTATATATATATTAAGTCATAAATTATTTTCAAAATTTTCTAAAAAGGGTGAATACGGTATGAAAAATTATTATGTGGCAGTTGCAGGCGCAACAGGCGCAGTTGGAACAGAAATGATTAAATGTTTGGAAGACAGAAAATTTCCTGTAAGTAAAATCAAACTTCTTGCTTCATCGAAATCTGTTGGAAAAAAGTTGAAATTCCGCGGAGAAGATATTAAGGTGGAAGAATTAAAACATGATTCTTTCAAAGGCGTTGATATTGCATTGTTTTCAGCAGGCGGCGACCGGAGTTTAGAATTTGCTCCTTCAGCGGCTAAAGATAAATGCGTTGTGATTGATAACAGCAGCGCGTTCAGAATGGATAAAGAAACTCCGCTTGTAGTTCCTGAAGTTAATCCTGATGCAGCGAAAAATCATAAATATATAATTGCCAATCCTAATTGCTCTACAATTCAGATGGTGGTTACATTAAAACCTATTCACGATATTTCAAAAATAAAAAATGTAATAGTATCTACATACCAGTCCGTATCCGGAGCCGGAGCTAAGGGTATGGATGAACTTATGAAACAAACAACTGCAATAGTAAATAATTCAGAAGTTCCCGGACCATCAAAATTTGCTCATAGAATTGCATTCAATTGCCTTCCTCATATAGATAGTTTTATTGAAAACCGCTATACTAAAGAAGAAATGAAAATGGTGAATGAAACAAGAAAAATTATGGGAGACAATTCGATAAATGTTTCTCCAACTACTGTAAGAGTTCCGGTATTCCGCGGACACAGCGAATCAGTTACTGTAATAACGGAACGCAAAATTACGAGAGATGAAGTTATTGCTGCTTTTTCAAATGCTCCGGGAATTATAGTTCAGGATGATCCGTTTAAAGCAGTATATCCTTTAGCTATTGATTGCGAAGGAAAATACGATACTTTTGTGGGAAGAATAAGAGAAGATATAGGGCTTGAAAATGCGCTGTCTATGTGGATTGTTTCTGATAATTTGCTTAAAGGCGCTGCTTCTAATGCTGTACAAATAGCAGAATTGCTTGCTGAAAAAAATTGGTTATAAATCAGATATTTTAAAGTTGAAATAATGAGAATAATAATATTTGTATTACTGATTTTTATGGTTTTATTTTTAACTAATTGCGTTAAAAAACCTGATAATGCTCTTGAACAATTAGTGTCTGATACAGGAACTGTTTCAGTAAGCACTTATATTATTGATTCAGATGGAAGTATAAATAATACTGAAGATATTATTGATACTGAAGCTATAAGAAAAAAAGCCCGTGAAGAGTTTGAATCTCAAAATCAAATAATGCTTCAAAAATATGACGAAAGAACTTCTAAAGAGGAAGAAAAAAATATTTCGGATACATTAAATTTGATTGAAAATAAGGGAATTGGCAATATAATTAAAAAAAAAGAATTAATTGGTAAACTTGATAAAAAAAAATCAAATGAATAAAATATTGTGCGCAGGCGAAAGCATAATAGATTTTGTTTCACTTGAAAACGGAAAAAGCCTTGAGGAAACTGTTTTATTTTCAAAACAATCAGGAGGGTCAAGTTCAAATGTTGCTGTTGGACTTGCCCGTCTTGACATACCTGCAGCTTTTACCGGAATAATAGCTGTC
>JAGOBX010000205.1 GCA_017999075.1 Candidatus Babelota bacterium
CAGTAGAACTGGTGGTCGGATCAATACTTCATCCTGCGCCGTCATCAATATTCTCTCCAGGAGCAATTTTAATAATTTTCATAATACCATTATTGACTGCGGTTAACAAACTTGAACCAAGATTCGGTTCTATTACTGTAATCGGTTTATTTACTGCAATATTAAAATTAATTTCAGTGGGTGGAGTCAAGTTTGTCCCTGCATTAGCAATTTTCATTGAAGCATTAATTTTTGATTTGATAATACATTTATTTCCTGAAAGCTATAAAAAATCAAAGATAATAGCCGCAGGATTGTCAGCAGCAGTTGCAGGAAGCGCTGCAGGAGCAATTATAGGCGGATACACTATAGGATTATTCGATGGTAAAACATGGGCATTCATATCATATTATGTATGCTTTAGAGTGGGAAAAGCCCTTATAGGCGGAGTAATTGGAACAATAATAGGAATTACAGTTCAAAACAGATTGGCGGGCTATGTTAAAAATTAATAATCTTTCAATATCATATCATTCTAAGAATATAATAAAAAAACTTAATTTAAAAATTGAAGATGGGTCAATAATAATTATCTGCGGCAGTTCAGGTGCAGGCAAAACAACTTTGCTGCATGCATTATCAGGAATTATTCCCGGTATTATAAAAGCCGAAGTTAATGGTTCAATTGAATCAGACGGAGATTCAACTATAGTATTTCAAAATCCTCATTATTATTCATTTGCAAACATAGTTCTTGAAGAATTGTCGTTTTATCAGGAAAACCTGAATATTCCGCCAGACAGCATTATTGAAAACGTTTTTGAAACGGCAAAATTCTTCAGCCTGGAAAATAAACTCTTAAAAAAAATAACAGATTTATCCGCAGGAGAAAAAGAACGGGTTTCTATATCTTCCGCAGTAATGACAAAATCTAAAATATTTTTTTTTGACGAACCTTTATCCTTGCTTGATGAAACAGGAAAAAAAATTTTTTTAGAACTTGTACTTAAACTTAAATCAGAAAAAAAAATATGTTTTATTTCCGAACATTTAGTAGAACCGCTGCTGAAAATATCTGATAACTTATTATTTTTAAATAATTCTGCGGAATATTCTTACTACAATTTGCCGCTATCTGAAAATGACGAAAATGATTTATTTGAAAAAGGAATAAGAACAAAAAAACTATATAACGGACACAGAGCTGGTTATAAATCTGAAGAAATAATTTTAAAAACTGAAAATTTAAGTTTCGGATATAACTCCCAAAATAAAATTTTGAATAATTTGAACTTTGAAATTCATAAAGGAAATATTACTGCAATATCAGGCCTAAACGGGACAGGCAAAACCACTTTATTAAAATTAATCGCCGGATTGCTGAAATATGATACCGGAAAAATCTTATGTTCAGAAAAAATCGCATACATTGACCAGGACCCGGACAGAATGCTTTTTGAAAACAGCGTATATAATGAAATAAATCCGTCAAAAAAATATAATGAAAATAAAATAGACATGATACTTAACGAACTTAATATTTCCCATCTGAAGCACAATAACCCGCTGCTTTTAAGTTTAGGCGAAAAACACAGGGTATCCATAGCAGCAGCGCTCATAACAAATCCATCGTTAATTTTAATTGATGAACCTGCCGCAGGTTTAGATTATAAAAATTTATCTGCATTTTTTGAAATATTACATAGTTTAACTATTTCCCGTAATATTACGGTTATGATTTCTTCAAACGACAAAGAATTGATAAAATCCTATTCGTCAAAAATTTTTCATATTGAAAACGGAGAAATTCATGTTAGAACATAATGCATTTGAATATTCTCATAAACAAACCATCATACATAAATTGCCTGTTAAATACAAACTGCTGGCGCTTTTAACAATAGTTATACTAATTAATTATTCAAATAACATTATTTTATTGGCGCTATTAACTTGTTTTTCAATAATTTTTTATATTGCGGCAGGATTCAATTTTATTGATTTCATCAAAGATATTAAATTTGTTTTATATTTATTTGCCGCAGGATTAATTTTCTGGATAGTATTCAATTACAGATCTTTTGAATATTTATCAGTTTTATTTTTTGAAATCATATTATTCTTTTCAAGTTTTGCATTATTCTTAAGAACAACAAATATCCAAGAATTATTATTCGGGTTGAGATTTTTTTTGCCATATAAAATAATATTCGCCATAGGAATAAGCATAAGATTTTTACCGATATTGTCAAATGAATTAAAAAACATTATTTTATTACAAAAACATAGAGGTGGAAAATATGACTTAAAGTCAATTATTACTGGAAATGCAGTTTTATCAATAATAATTCCGCTTATTGTAAGATGCGTTAAAATTTCAGAACATCTGACAATATACGCATACGTAAAAAAATTTGGCTTTTCAAAAAAAAGAACGTATATATGCGATTCAAAAAAATATAAAAAACTATTTGAATCCGAATAATTTTATTTTTTATAATTTCAAGAGGAGTGAAATATTTATGTCCAAATTATTTATCATTCATTTTGTTTCATTTTTAATAATTTTATCAGCAAATATGAATTTAACTGCAGAGCCGGTGTTTGATCTTGGCGAAATAACTGTTACTGCTGAAAAATCAGAAATTGTCAAAGCTAATCCTGTAATAAAAATTACTGCTGAAAAAATAACGGATTTAAACGCTCAAAATATAGGCGAATCATTAAAATTCAGCCCGTCGGTAATATACAGGCAAGCGCGCTCAAAACGGGAATATTATCTGAACGTAAGAGGACTTGAACAGGAACACATTACAGTGCTTCTCGATGGAATGCCCTTAAACCAGCCATATGACGGAGTATTGGATTTACAAAACATAATGACTGCTGATGTTTCAGAAATATCTTTAATCAAAGGATCTGCTTCTCCAATATACGGAGGTCAGGGTATAGCAGGAATATTGAATGTTATAACAAAAAAATCAACTGATAAAAATGGTTATCTGACTCTTCAGTACGGGACCTCAAATTTTCAAAATTATGATGTTAATTTTTCAAAAACAATCAACAAATTTACTTTTTTTGCCGCAGGTTCTTACGGAAGTTCAGATGATATTCCAATTTCAGATCCATACGTAATCAACTATCTATTTGGAAATGCAGCAGCAACTTATTCCAACTCAAAAAAGCTTGAAAATACGGATTATATAAAACGCTCAATATCTTTTAAGACAACTTATAATTTAACCGAAAAATCAATTCTTGGATTTACCACAGAATATTATAATAATATTTGGGGAGTAGCTCCGCATTTCGTAAGTAATGTGTCAAACGGAAAAGAACGTTTCAGAATATGGCGATTCACCGATTGGGAACGCGCCACATACAATTTGATATATAAATATGAACACGAAAATTTTGCACTAAAAACAAGATTATTTCTTGATAATTTCGATAATTCCCTTGATCAGCGCGATATTGTAAGTCTGGCTAATTACAACGGAGAAACCTATACTCAGGCCATTTCTAAATATGACGACCAGTTATACGGAGGGAATTTGGTATTATCAAAAAATTTTAATAATATTTCCACTGAATTAAGTTTGAATTTTAAACAGGACAAACATTCCGAACAAAGCAATTCTGTTTCGCCGTGGCTTGATTTCAAATCAAGAACATATTCAATAGGAAATCTTAATACTTTTAAAATCCGCGATAATTTAAAACTGCAGGCCGGATTGAGCTGGGATATGCTGGATAAAGTTCTTGTACAGGAAATAAAAAATGGAAATGTATCAGATACCGTTTCAGGAAAATCAGTAAAAACCGTCAATCCTTATTTTACGGCGATCTTTGATGTTGCAAAAAACAGTTCTATTGCATTTTCTTACGCAAAAAAAATAAAATTTCCGACTTTAAAAAATTTGTACAGCAGAAGTGTTGATGGAACAAATAATCCCGGCAATCCTGATTTAAAAGAAGAAAGATCCGATAATTTCAATTTGAATTTTGAACACTCAATAAATAATGGTTTACTTTCTCTCGGATGTTTTTATTATGATATAGACAATCATATAATTTTCAATAATATTTCCGGAACTTACAAACAATTTGATGCGCGTATTTACGGCATTGAATTTTCCGGATTAAAAAAAATTAATAATTGGAGCACAGATTGTTCTATCACTTTACTGAAAGCAAGAAATGATTCAAACAATTTACCTTCAAAAAAAATCGAATATAAACCAGAAATACAGGCTAATGCAGGAATAACTTATTCCAAAAACGGTTATAGATTTATCTTAAACAATAAATATATAGGCAGACAAACATATTATGAATACCGCCAAAGATACTATACTGCCGGTACTAATCCTCAAACAGGCAAACTTGACGATTATATTCTGACTGATATTAAACTTGAAAAGAAGTTTATGGAATCTCATTCTTTGTTCGTAAATATAAAAAATATTTTTGATAAATCATATTTTGATATGCTTTATATGCCTGGCGCAGGCAGAATTATACACACAGGATATTCTTTTAGTTTTTAATAAAAAAAATTGACATTACTGACTTTTTTATTATAATTTTAATAGGCGAATATTTTTTTAAAAAAACGAAATTATTAAAATGAATATAAAAGCCAATTTTATATGTCAGGATAAATTAAGTTATGTTCCTGTAAATGTTCGGCAAATTTCAAACACTAAATTAATTAAATATAGCTATAAAGATTCAAAAAAAAATAAACATTTTTTAATTTTTATAGCTATATTATCTTTGATAATTTCTTTTCTTATAACTTATTTCAATATAGGTAAACAATTACAAAATTATAAGGTTCTTCCAAATTCATATCATAAAAATGATAATGAATCGGAATTAGATTTATTAAAAAAATATAAAAATATATTAAATAAAATAGATTAAACTTAAGTTTAAGTCTTATGGAAAAATTTCTAAATATTATCATTATTTTATTATTGATAATAATAATAATACTTATTGGATTTATTGTTATACTAATAAAAAATTCATTAAAGTCTAAGAAAGCTGTAAATCTAATCAAAAAAGGAAGAGAACTAAAAGAAAACAATGAAGTTGATAATGCAATTTCTTATTATCACTCCGCGCTGAATTACATGAAAAACGTGACTGCGCTGTATGATTTAGGATATATATACTATTATCATAAAAACGATTTAAAAAATGGAGAGAATTTTTTCAAGCAATGTATCGAAACAGAACCAAATTTTGCCCCTGCGCATTATTCGCTCGGATTTATATATTTTAACGACTATAAGAATCCAAATGCAGCCATAAAAGAATTAAAAATTGCAATATCAATTTCACCTCAATTAGCTTATCCTTACAATACTCTCGGTATAATTTATAATGAATTGAAAATGTTTGATCAAGCTCAATTAATGATTAATAAAGCAATTGAAATAGATAATGATTATTCAGCTGCAATTAATAACCTCGGAGTTGTTTATTCAAACAAAGGCGACTTTGAAAAAGCTATAGAAATGTTCAAATTCGCATTAACTAAAAATTCCACATCTGCCGAATCATATAATAATCTGGGAAATGTATACGGAATAAAACTTATGGATGAAGCAGCTATTGAATGTTTCAAAAAATCTATTGAAATCAACCCTTCTAATTACTATACGAATTACTGGCTTGGTTCTATATATTTAAGAAACAAGCAATATGAAAAAGCTAAACAAAGTCTTGAAAATTCTATTAAATTGAACAATTCTTTTGTAGAAGGTTTCTTTAATCTTGCCATAGCATGCAGTAAACTCGGAGAACGCGAACTGGAACATAAATATTTTGATATCGCAGTAAAATTAAAACCTGAAATTCTTGATGAAATTTAATGACTTCAGCCGAACTTCCGGTTTTATTATTAACTTATTTTGAAACATATCAGCATTTAATAATTCCTGGATTGATTTTTTTTATAACAATAGTTCCGGTTCCTGTTCCTGAAGACATTCTATTGATTTCATTCGGATTTCTCGCTGCAAAAAACAATCAGAATCTTACCATCATTATTTTATTATCTTTTTTTTCGGTAATTTTAAGTGATTTATTTTTATATTATTTCGGAGTAGCCCTTGAAAAATTTGCTCTGGCAAAATCTGAAAATTTCTTTTTATCAAAAAAAATAAAAAAAGGGATGTTTTATTTTAATTCTTTCGGGTCACCCATAATATTTATAGCAAGATTTGTATTTGGAATGAGAAGCGCAGTTTTTATAACAAGCGGATTGCTGAATTTCAAATTAAAAAAATTTATTATTTTGAATTCTCTTGCAGGTATTATCCAAATTCCTCTGCTGATAAGTTTAGGATTGATTTATTCTAATAAAATCGACCTGATTATTTATTATATAATCAGAAACAAAAACTATTTAACTTTTATTTCATTATTTATTATTATTTCAATTTTTATTTTTCAATTTTTAAAATTTTATTTTTTT
>JAGOBX010000206.1 GCA_017999075.1 Candidatus Babelota bacterium
TTTGCCGGTTCTGTTTTAATAGAAAAAGTTTTTGAAATACCGGGAATGGGATTACTTGCGCTTGACGCTATAACGAGCAGGGATTATAATGTATTCATGGGAATAATAGTTATACAGTCATTTTTAGGGTTAGTGGGAAATATCATATCTGATTTTTGTTATGTATGGATTGATCCCAGAATTTCATTTGATAAATCTTAAACTTAAAGATAAATATTTTAAAGATTTAGAATAATATGAATAAATTTAAAAAAGTTAAACGCGCTTATTATTCACTTTTAATTATTGCAGGATTATATTTTGTAAGTTTGTTTTCTGAATTTATAGCAAATGATAATCCTTTGATAATGAGGTTTGGTGGAAAATATTATTTTCCGGTAATAAAATTTTATCCTGAAAATAAGTTTATACCTTCAGGCAATAAAACAAGAGTAGATTATAAAAAATTGAAAAAATCAGAAGCTTTCAAAAAAGATAAAACTAATTTTATGCTGTTTCCAATCATTCCTTACGGACCGAATGAAATAGAAGACACTGAACACGGCTTGTCAAAAAACATAGATATTTCCCTGAAAAAAATGAATCTTGTTTTCGGCAGCGTCAGGATAGATCAATTTTGCAGAATTCTAAAAATAGAAGATAATATAACTGAAATTTTTGAAAATTCAGAAGAAAAATTGTTTAATATGGATTTAAAAGAGTTATTGGATAAGAATTCGGCAGAAATTATGAAAGAATTGATAAAAAATAGATATGAAGGGAAAATATCAAATTCTGTTACACTAAATGGAACTACACATAAAGGAAAATCAATAATTTTGAAGTTATCAACATTTTCCGGGGGTGAAATTTCAGGTTCAGGAATTAAGGTAAGAATCAGCGAAGGCGGTTCAGATGATTTTTCAACAGCTAAAATTTCAATTGATAGTAAATTGAAAATTTTAAAGTTTAACTCTAAATTTGCTGAATTTATTGGAGTGAAAAATATAAATTTTTTTGTTGATTTTAATAAACTTATTGATTTGAGCAGAATTTCAAATAAATCTGAACTGCTGAATTTAATCACAAAAAAAATGTTGTCTAATAATATTGAAACTGAAAAAATAAAAATTACAGTTAATAAGAATTTAAACGAATATGATGAATTTGAATTGTATGCATTTAAGGAAAAAATGAAGTTTCCGTATAAACCCACAACAAATCATCTGTTTGGAATAGATGATACAGGCAGAGACATATTCGCAAGGTTATTATATGGATTCCGTATATCAATGTCATTTGCTTTGATTTTATCAGTATCTGCTATGTTTGTTGGAATTATTGTCGGCGGAATTCAGGGGTACGCAGGAGGATTGGTTGATATATCGTTTCAGCGGTTTACGGAAATTTGGTCAGCTATTCCGTTTTTATATGTAATAATTTTATTAGGAGATTTGTTCGGGAAAGGTTTTAATTTGCTGCTTGTATGTTATGCGATTTTTAATTGGATAGGAATTTCTTATTATATCCGTGGAGAATTTTTGAGATTAAAAAAATTTCAGTTTGTTGAAGCTGCAAAATCTTTAGGTTTACCTTGGTATAAAATAATTTTCAGGCATATTCTTCCCAATTCTTTAACTCCGGTTGTAACTTTTTTCCCGTTTAGTCTGATGAGTGCGATAGTCTCGTTATCTGCTTTGGATTATTTGGGTTATGGCTTGCCTGCTCCAACTCCGAGCTGGGGTGAATTGCTTGGTCAGGCTCAATCACACAGGGATGCCTGGTGGCTTATTATATATCCTGCGGCATCTTTATTTTTTACTATGCTTCTTACTGTTTTTATTGGAGAAGGAGTAAGAGACGTTTTTGATACAAGAAAAAAAATAAAATATGAATGATATGGAAAAGAATGATTTGTTGAAAATAAATAATCTTTCAATAGATTTTTATACTGATTCAGGTGTAATTCCTGCAGTTGATAAAATTTCTTTAGAAATTGGAAAAGGTGAAATTATAGGATTGGCTGGAGAATCAGGATGCGGAAAATCTGTTACGGCGTTAAGCATACTAAACTTGATTCCTAAACCTGCCGGAAAAATTGTTTCAGGCGAAATATTATTTAAAAACACAGATATTTTAAAAATGAATATTTCCGACCTGCGTAAGATAAGAGGAAATGAAATAAGTATGATATTTCAAGAACCTATGACGAGTTTATCGCCATTGCAGAAAATAAATAAACAGCTTATTGAAGGTTTGAAAATACATAATCCAGGACTTGAAAATAAAAAAGCTTTTGAGATTGCAAAATACTGGTTGAATAAAGTAGGAATTCAGGATGTTGATAAAAGATTATATTCATATCCTTTTGAATTATCAGGAGGTATGCGCCAGAGAGTTATGATAGCTATGGCAATGCTTATGAAACCTTCTCTTCTGATTGCCGATGAACCTACTACAGCGCTTGACGTTACTATTCAATCTCAGATTCTTGATTTAATAATTGAAATGCAGGAAGAAACGAAAATGTCGGTTTTGCTGATAACTCATGATTTTCCTGTGATTGCAGAAGTATGTCAAAAAGTTATAATTATGTATGCCGGAAAAATAATTGAAGTTGCGGATGTGAAAAAACTTTTTGCGGTCCCATTTCACCCTTATACTGCCGGTTTGATAAAATCAATCCCGAAAATAAATTCTGAATTAAAACGGAACCTTTACAGCATTCCTGGATATGTTCCTTCTCCAGCTGATTATCCTGCCGGATGCAGATTTTATCCGCGCTGCAGCGCAGCGATGGATGTATGTAAAAATAAGGAACCTGAGCTTAAAACAATTGATTCGAGGCAGGTGGCGTGTTTTTTGTATGGGAACTAATAATGATATGAATAATAATATAATAATAAAAATTGATAATTTGTCAAAATATTTTCCGGTAAACTCAGGGTTATTTAGTTTTTCAAAAAAAATAGTTAAAGCTGTGGATAATGTCAGTTTGGGAATTTATAAGGGAGAAACTTTTGCGTTAGTCGGTGAATCAGGTTCAGGTAAAACAACATTGGGAAGATGTCTTGTTTTTCTGGAATCTATAAATTCCGGAAAAATATTGTTTAATGGAGAAGATATTTCAAGACTTGATTCATCAGGATTAAAAACTTTCCGTAAAAAAATGCAGATAATATTTCAAGATCCTTTTTCTTCTCTTAATCCGAGAATTAAAATATCGGATATTGTCACAGAAGGTCTGATAGAACATGATATTATATCAAAAAAAAATAAAATTGAAATTGCCGGGCATTTGCTTGAATCTGTGGGACTTGATTATAAATATATGGACAGATATCCTCATGAGTTTTCCGGAGGACAAAGGCAGCGTATAAACATAGCCAGAGCTATAGCTATGAATCCGGAATTCATTGTTTGTGATGAACCTGTGTCTGCTCTTGATATGTCTGTAAGGACGCAAATTTTAAATTTAATGCTTGATTTGAAATCAAAACTAAATTTATCTTATTTATTCATTTCTCATGATATGTCTGTTGTATATAATATCGCGGACAGGGCAGCAGTAATGTATGGAGGCAGAATACTTGAATTAGGATGCGTCGATAATATTTTTGCAGAACCTTTGCATCCGTATACGGAATTATTGATTTCTTCTATTCCTAAACCAGATCCTGAATTAAAAAAAAATAAGATTGCTGTTGACGAAAATTATTATATTCCTGATTCTGGGTGTAAATTTTTTCCACGATGCAAATATTGTACTGACCAATGCAAAAATTCTACGCCTCAATTATTTGAAATAACACCGGGTCATTTCAGTGCATGTTATTTGAATCTGAATAAAAAATAAAAATGTAATCTGAATAAAAAACGTATTTTATTTTTCTTTTTGCAGAGTAAATTTCATCATATCTACAGCTGCAGAAATAAGTTCCATTAAACCCTTATCGTATTTTTCCATATCAACAGCCCCTTTTTCTTCTCCGGAAATATCAATAAGGTTTACCATAGGTTTTTTTATTTTGAATATTGTTTCGTTTTGTCTGTGGAAAGAATATGACATTTTTTTATTTCCTTCAAACCCAACTTCTATGCCTCGTAAATCTGCAAATAATACAATGTCTAATGATTTAAGAACAGGCGCTCCTTTTTTTCCTTTGTCAATGTAAAAAGAAATTTTCATTGCTGCATTTGCTTTTGCATCATTAGTTAATTCCGCTAAGCGGCCTGCTAATTTTATGGCTTTAAAAGGATTTGTAGGGAATAACCCGAGATTTTCAGCTGAAACTTTTATTCCTTTTTTTGTAACTCCGTCACTTAAAATGCTTCCGGTATAACCTTTTGTAGTTTTTTCAAAATCAAGTTCCAGTGATTTGTAACGTTCAAGAGAAGTAAGGTTTTCTTTAGGAACTACCTGAAAACCGTTTTCTTCAAAAACATTTTTTATCATATCGTAAAAACGGTTTATGACTGAATTATAATATTCATTTCCAAGGTGTATTGTTGAAGTTTTAGTTGATATTGTTCCTGTTGTCCTTTGAGAAAAAACGCTGCTTGTAACTTCTTTGCTTTGTAAAAATTCGCCTGCGCATTCTACAATAACTATATTGCTGACATTCCATTTTTTTAAATCGCTGAAATTATTATCTGTTAATTTTCCGGATATTTTTTCGATGTCTTTGAAATCATTGGCATCGTATTCATAATCGCCGGCATAAATAATTGAATTAATTAAAATAAAACATAAAATTAATAACGCTGTTTTTTTCATAAACATCCTCCGAATGAAATATATTTTTTGAATTATATAAAATAAGTGAAAAATTGTCTACGGATTTAAAATTATTTTTTAATTTGCCGATTTTGAATTTGACAAAATAATCACAATAAAAATATTAATGCATTTTTCGAGTAGTTAAATATAATATATTAGGTTTTAATTTTTTTTTAAAATAATTTAATGATTTAAGTTTATGCGTGATTATTTCATTTATTTAAAAGAATATTATTTCAATTCCGGAATAATAACTTTTTTTTTGTTTTTATTATCGTTAACCCTTACGTTTTTGATTATTTTGAAATACAATTTTTTTAGAAAAATTAATTCTGTATCAATAAATAATATTGAAAATATTAAATTTCTTTCGTCTGATTTTTCGGATTGTTTAAAAAATAAAGATAAATATCTTAATATTATAAATACTCTTGTTATTATTGCTCCTTTATTGGGATTGTTAGGAACTGTAACAGGTATGATTACGACTTTTGAAATAATGACAGATTCCGGAACCTCTAATATATCTGCATTTGCTGAAGGGATAAAAGAATCTTTATTTACCACTGAAATCGGATTGATAATTGCAATTCCGGGATATTTTTTTTCACGCAGGTTACATAAAAAAGCTGGAGCGCTTAAGAATCAGGTGAAATTATGATTAAAATAGAAAGAAAAAAAAATAAATATACATCTGAAGGAATAAATATAGCTCCGCTTATAGACATGATTTTTATATTATTGCTTTTTTTTGTTGTTAATGCGGCTTTTTTTAATGAATCTGGCTTAGATATAAATAAACCATCTGCGCAAAATTCATCTCAATTGGAAAAAAACAGCATTGTGATATATGTTACTCAGGATGAGAGGATTATTATATCTAACCGTCAGATAGAATTGCTTTCTTTATCAGGTTCAGTAAAAAACGAACTTAATGAAAAAAACGGGTGTGAATCAGTTATAATAATTCCTGATAAATCAGTTCAATCAGGGTTACTTATAAGGATTATGGATGAATGTAAAACTGCTGGAATAAAAAACATCAGTGTTGCAACTGAAAAGCATAACGACTGATTTTTTTATGTTAAAAAAATAAAATATATGTTTGATTTTTTATCGAAAAAAATTTTAAATTTTTTTTTAAACAGACCTGCTGTATCAGCAATATTGATTAATTTTATTATAATTATTTTTATTCCTGCTGTTACATTAAAAAAAAATGTTTCCGAAATTAAAAATTATCAGGTTTTTCCTGTAGAAATAATAAGCATTGCTCAAAAAGACGAATTGATTAGAAGTCAGGAAAATTATGATGAAAATAATGAAAAACTTGATAACCATCCGAAAAATTTAAAAAAAACCAATGTAATAGAAAGTGAATTGTTAGATTATGAAAAAAAAACCATTAAAGGTTTTTTGAATTTGAATGAGTCTTTAAAGATTGATGATAATAATTATGAATACAGTGAGCCTGAAAATATTGCTGCAAATGTTGGTGAAAAAAAAAATTCTGAAAATAATTATGGATCAGCCATTAAAAATATAGAAATACCTGTGCAGTATTCAAATATTGAAAAAAAAACAAATAATGTGTTTGAAGAAAGGCAATTTTCTGAACACGAAGTTGAATATAAAACTGTTGTGATAAAAAAAATAAAACATTTTTATCCTTTTATTGCAAAAAGAATTAATAAAGAAGGAAAAGTAAA
>JAGOBX010000207.1 GCA_017999075.1 Candidatus Babelota bacterium
CAGGTTTAGAGGCTTTAGATTTTTTCGAATAACTTTTTTCAGAAGGTTGTTCTTTCAATACAGGTTTAGCAGAAACAGGTTCAACTTTAGGTGCAATCGTTTTAATAGTTTTTTCTAAAACCATTATAAACTGACTATCAGACATTGTCTGGGCAAAATCAATTTTATGCCGGTTTTCCCTTATTTTTCTCTGGTTTTCAGCTTCACGTGCCTTTTGAATTAAATCAGAAATAGCTATATATGTTTGAAGTTCACGAGTAGAAACGCTATTCTTATTTTTCTGAAACCACTCAAAACGTAAAGCATCTTTTTCATTTGAAGATAAGGAATCCCAATTGTTTCCGATTGCAGTATCAAGTTTCCGGTCATAAGGAGGCAATAAATTCAAAATATACTTTGCAGCTAATTCCTTTGAAGACGGTTTTTCCACAGTTTCTTTTCGATTTAAATAACTTAATATTTGCATTTTTGATAAATTATTTAATATCTCATTTCTAAAATACTCGCTCCTGTCTTCATTTACGCTTATACTATTATCCTCAATCAGATAATCCGCAGATTCTGATTGAATAATTCCTGATAAAATTATAATAGTTATTACAAATATACTCAATAAATTTTTTAAAAATATATTCATAATTTTAAGATCACCTCAAAATCATAAATTTTAACAAATTGATTTCATTTTATATCTTTTATAAAATATTTCAATTTATTTTTAACTTAATATAAAGGCTCTGTAGAATCATCCAAATATGATTTTTTTAACAATTCTTTCATACGCTTCCGTTTTTCCTGTCTGAAAAGCACTTCAGTTTTATTTTTAAAACTTTTCAACGCTTCTTCTTCATCTTTAAAAACCTCAAAAGTCAAATCAAGATGTGAAACCTTAAGTAATTCTATGATCTGCTGAGAAAGACAACATAATTTTACTTCTCCGCCTGCATTGTGGCATACTCTTAAGGCATACAGCAAAAAGGCAAAACCAGCGCTTGATATTGATACAACATTAGTGCAGTTAAAAATCAATTTGGGTTTTCCTGAACTTATAAGTTTATTTATCTGATTCATCAATTTCTGCGTATAAGGAACTTTTAATTCCGATTCAAATTTTATTATTTCAGGTTCTATTCCCTCTGCTACTGGCGCAGGAGTCTGTTGATATTGAGCTGAACGTATATTTGATTCAGTAGGACGATGAGGTTTTTTAGGTCTTTGATTATTATGACGCGATGGAGAACTGAATTTATTCTGAGATTGAGATTTTGATTTTTGCATATTTTTTCCCCTAATTTTTTAATAATATTATTTATTCTTAAATTTTTGTGGATGGGTTTGGTTTAATTATTCTCCGCCTTAAATGTTTTGGCAAAATTCCGAGTTCATCCCTATAATTTGAAATAGTTTTTCTTTCTACAATAATCCCCTCATACGTCAGTTTTTTCCAAATATCTATATCTGATACAGGATCTGATAAATCTTCATCACTAACAATTTTTTTTATTTTTTCTTTAACTGAAACCGAAGAAATATCTTTACCCGATACTGTAGGAAGCCCATTTGAAAAGAAAAATTTCAATTCATACAATCCAAACGGGGTTTGCCCGTATTTTCCGCGGGTGCATCTTGAAATAGTAGATTCATGCAGTTTTAAATCTTCTGCTATTTCACGGAGAACCATAGGCTTCAAATAAGCGATTCCCTTCTCAAAAAAATCTTTCTGCCTTTCAAGTATTCTCGTAGCTACTCTATGCATAGTCATATGCCTTTGATTTATAGCCTTAATAAGATTTTCTGCAGAAACTATATTATCTTTTAAAAAAACTCTTTCACTTTTATTTGTACTCTGCATAAACGCAAGTTTTCTATAATACGGGTTTATTCTTAAATAAGGAAGATAATCATCATTAATTATAACCATCCATTCTTCATTAAGTTTTTTGAAATAAACATCTGGAATTATATATTGAAAATTAGAAGCGTTCTGATCATTGTATGCAAACGCAGGATACGGCGCAAGCGCAGAAATATCATTAAGACATTTTTCAACCAGTTCAGGCGTAATTTTCATTTTCCGCGATATTTCTATGATTTTACGGTTATGAAGAAGATCAAAATGATTTTCTATTATATCAAGCGGCCATTTTGTATTAGCATTTTTTTTCTGTTTCAACTGAAATATTATAAATTCTTTCAGATTTAATGAACATATTCCCGGCGGATCCAAATTCAAAACAATTTCCCTTATTTGATTTATTTTTTCCGGCGTTGTATTGAAATATTCTGCCACGGATTCAACACTTACATTCATATATCCGCTTTCATCAGTAGATGTAATAAGATAAATTGCAATTTTATAATCGTCATGTTTAGATATCACAAGCATTAATTGTTTTTGCAAATGCTCAAACAAAGAAATTTTTTCCGGCGTATAAACTTCAAAAGAATCTTTTTCTTCATCATAATACGAAGACGAACCCAGATATCCTATATCGCTCACATCATCAAAATAATTTTCCCAATTTTCATCAAATGTTTCTTCATTATCTTCTTTTAAAGTTTCCTTATAATTTTGATTTTCTTCAGAATCATATTCCTTTACAGCATCTGATTCATTTTTGTTATTTTCAGAATCTATTTCCGGTTCAGATGGTGAATCAAATGTATCCTGCAATCCGCTTTCTTCAATATACTCCTCTTCTGTATCGGTTTTATTATCAAAATCAGATTCTGCTTCTTCATCTTCAATTTCTTCTTTATTTTCGATTGCTTCCAACACAGGATTCTGCTGAATCTCATTTTCCACCCACTGGCTAAGTTCAAGATTTGTAAATTGAAGCAATTCAATAGATTCAATTAATTGAGGGGCAAGAATATTTCTTAGTTCAGGACGTTGAGAGACACTTAAGCCTGCCGGTCTTCTTTCCATAAATTAATAATCAACTCCAGCGTATTTTTTCAATCGCTTGGTTTTAAAAAAATCCTGAAGTATTTTTTTACAATCAAATTCCTTTATATTTCTTATTACTTCTGTTCTATGATTGAATTTCTCATTATTAAGAATGTTCATAACTGACACATCACATCCAGCCTTATAATCAGCACACCCGTAAATAACCCGTTTTATCCTGCTGTAAATAATTGCTCCGGCGCACATAGGACACGGTTCAACTGTAATAAACATATCTGATTCTGTCAAACGAAATACCCCTTTATTTTTTGAAGCTTCTCTTAATGCAAGAATTTCCGCGTGCGCTGTAGGATCAGCATATTGCCGGTTTCTATTATGGGTTCTTGACAATATTCTTCCTGATTCAACTATAACAGCTCCTACAGGAACCTCGTCCTCTCTATAAGCACATTGAGCTTCTTCAAGAGCGATTTTCATATATTCTTCAAAATATTCAATTGAATTATTCACTATAATTATATACCGGTCAAATAAAATGTCAAACCATAAAAATGAAACACTTACAGCCTTTTCAGAAAAAATTTATTTTATTGATTTCACTTTACAAACTTCTTTATTAGACAATCTATTCCCTAATGTGTTCACTCCTTTTATCATAACATCATCAAGATTAAACTGTTCAGTAGGTTTTTTCATTCCAGGTTTTTTCACATATTCAACTTCAACTTTAATATGTTCATTCAATGAAAAAAAATCAAGCTTTCCGGGTTCGCTGAAATACCTGTATTCTTTACCTGTAATAAATTTATCAATTTTAAATCTCTTGACAAATGAATATTTATTGGTTAAATTTTTATAAATTACAGAAAATACTAAATTTTCGTTAAAAACATTAAAATATATTACATCTTTATCAACAAATTCACGAGCCGGCACATTTATTACTTTATAAATGCCTTTTTTAGAAATAACCAGTATTTTCGCGTAATCAGATGTAACAATAAAATCTTCAGATTTAATTTCAGTGCCGAAATACCCTGTTTCCTTATCATAACAAACTTTAACGTTTTCCAGAGCAGCTTCGCTTTTATCTATAACTTCGACTGTGCCTATTTTGGTTTTACGCGGAAATTTTTTAGCGTATTTATCATATAAATTCTGAATAAAATCAATTGAATACTGAGTAATCCCTTTTAAATTTGCTTTACATTTTTTTATATCGCGCACTATATCATCCATATCCTTTTTAGCTTTTTCAATATCATATCTTGAAATCTTTTTTATAGGTATCTGAAGAAGCCTTTCGATATCATCAATCGTAAGGTCGCGTATAAACAAATGTTTAAATTTATTCAAACCTGTTCTTACTGCTTCTACTACAAGTTCATAAGTTTTGCATTCTTCTATTGACTTATAAATCCTATTCTCAATAAATATCTGCTCTAAAGTCTTATTATGCAGTAAATCTTCAAGTTCCCCAAGTTTAATCTTCAATTCACGTTTCAACAATTCGACAAGAACTTCGGTATTATATCTCAAAATTTCTTTAACGCCGATATTTACAGGTTTATTTTCCTTTATAACAATGGCATTAACAGAAATCGATATCTGGCAGTCTGTAAACGCATAAAGTCCTTTCATAGTTTCTTCAATCGATACTCCCCGGGCTGTTTCTACTTCAATTTCAATTTTGTCAGTTGTAAAATCATTTATCGACGCAATTTTTATTTTATTTTTTCTCGCAGCTTCTTCAATTGAAGATATTAAACTTTCTGTTGTCGTACCATAAGGTATTTCTTTAATTATAATACTTTTAGAGCCCTTTTTTTCCTCCATTATTGCTTTAATCTTAACCTTTCCATTTCCGTCATTATATTCCGATACATCTATTACTCCGCCCTGCTGGAAATCAGGATAAATCTTAAAATTTTCACCTTTCAAAATCTTAATCTGAGCTTTTAATAACTCACCAAAATTGTGAGGTAATATTTTCGTTGACATTCCAACTGCTATTCCTTCTGCTCCCTGCATTAATAAAACCGGCACTTTCGCAGGCAAAACAACAGGTTCTTGATTTCTCCCATCATAAGAAGGTATATAATCTGTAATTTTCGGGTTAAATAAAACTTCTTTGGCAAGAGATGACAACCGGCATTCTATATATCGCGCTGCAGAAGCTTCATCTCCTGTTAAGATATTTCCAAAATTTCCTTGTTTATCTATAAAATAATCTTTCTGCGCAATATTAACCAATGCCTCATATATTGAAGCGTCTCCATGAGGATGGTATTTCATACAGTGACCTACTATATTGGCAACCTTATTAAATTTCCCATCGTCATTTTCCCATAAAGAATGCAGTATTCTCCGTTGAACAGGTTTTAACCCGTCTATTATATGTGGTATCGCCCGTTCTTTAATAACATAAGACGCATATTCTAAAAAATTAGTCTCAAACAATTTTCGCATATATTCCATATCTCATTAACCTCTATTCACATCTCCGCAGTAAAACGCGAAGATTTTTTGTTAATTATAATTACATATTCTAAATAAGATTCTGCATAATGAATTCTTTGCGTTCAGGAGTATTGTTCCCCATATAAAAACTCAATATATTGTTAATGACTGTGTCTCTATGAACTTCAATGTCAATCAAACGGATATCTTCGCCTATAAACTGTCCGAATTCTTTCGGAGAAATTTCTCCTAGTCCTTTAAACCTTGTAATTTCACAGGATTTTCCAAGTTTTACCATTGCAGCATCACGCTCTTTTTCATCATAACAATAAATCGTCTCATTTTTATTCCTTACTCTGAAAATCGGGGTTTCAAGTATGTAAACATGTCCGCCTATAACAAGATTTTTAAAGTATTGAAGGAAAAAAGTCAGTAGAAGGTTCCTTATATGAAGCCCGTCAACATCAGCATCTGTAGCAATAACTATTTTGTTATATCTAAGAGTTTCATACCCTTCTTCGATATCAAGAGCTTTCATAATATTATATAATTCTTCATTTTTATATATTGTATTTTGAGGAAGACCAAAACAATTTTTAGGCTTACCTTTCAAAGAAAAAATCGCTTGAGTATATACATCGCGGCAAGCTATCATGCTTCCGCTTGCAGACTGGCCTTCTGTAATAAATATAGTGGTTTTTTCAGCATCTGCATTTTTATCCGTATAATGATACTTGCAGTCGCGAAGATTCGCAATACGCAAAGCTATTTTCTTTGACATTGCTTTTGCTTCACGTTTTACAGCCTGCAAATCTTTACGCAGTTTTTCATTCAATAATATTTTTTCTAAAAGTTTTCCGCCTAATTCTTTATTTCTATTTAAAAATAACGCAAGAGAATCTTTTACAGTAGTTACTATCCATTGTTTTATTTCAGGATTACCGAGTTTATTTTTTGTTTGAGATTCAAAAATAGGGTTTTTTAATTTTATAGCTATTGCTCCTATCACTCCGTCCCTGACATCAACACCGTCGAAATTTTTTTTAGCAAACTCATTTATACCCTTCAAAATTCCTTCTTTAAATGCAGACAGGT
>JAGOBX010000208.1 GCA_017999075.1 Candidatus Babelota bacterium
GTGTTACTGGAAGTTTTTTAATACTTTTTATACCCCGAATATCTTCAAATTAGTTTAACTCTATTTTATAGGAATTATTTATCAAAGCATATTTTTTTATAATTACAGAAATTACATATCTTTTTATTTTTAATCTTTGAAAATGTTTCAATATCATTTGATTCTGCCATCTGCATTTTTGAAATTGAAATACGTATATAATTACGGATATCATCTATCACTTTTTGAGTAATCTTAATTTCAGAAGAAAAAGTTTGATATAAATTTACCAAATAATATTTTACATCGTCTAAGCATGATATAAAATAATTTTTTTCACAAAACAAATATGAAATTACAGCTCTTATCTCATCATTTTTACTAATATTCGTTTCAAATTTTTTAGAAGGCTTTCTTACTGCCCAATTGAAAATCATTGTTTCATCGCTGCTTATATAAATTAAATCCGCTTGTCCTTCAATCTGTTTTCCTGCCACTGTAACATAATCAACATTATGCGTTTCGCACGGGAATATGCAATTCAATAATTTTTTATTTTTCAGCATCATATATGAATCCGATTTATAAAAATTTTCCAGTAAAGTATGCATTTCATAAAAAATTTCCGTATAATCAGTTTTTTCTCCAATACCATAATAATTTTCAAAATTATCCATACGTTCTTTGTTAACTGCAACTTTAAAATTTTTCACGGCATCTCTCAAATAATACTCCAATCCTTTTTCTTCCTGAAACATTAAATTTTTTAATATCTGATATATTGAATATTTTAAAATTTTTGACCTTATCAAAAACCTATTTTCGAGTTTTTTTAATTTCCATAAGTCTGAAATTTGTCCGGAATTTTCATTATAAGCAGCTATATATTGATAATAATATTTTCGTTTGCATTCATTAAAAATTTGATCGCGGGTTATTGACCATAAAAAATCCATATACATTTTTTCTTTTTTAATTGATTTAATTACTTTACAAAATAGATTTGTCCAAAAGATATTCTTTACAGCTTATAAAATTTATTTTACCGGATAAAAACGGTTCACTCAAAACAAAACGCTTTATAGCTGACAGCGTAGAATGTCTCAAATGTCCAATAACAACCAAAGTTTTTTTTTCTGATAAAGATTTATTGTAAAACATATTCAGCCTGTCAAAAATTTTTTGTTCATTATCTTCATTATCAAGAAATCCCTGATTTAAAATTGAACCGATATCATACTTTTTGGCTATTGAATACGCTTCTGTTTTCGGACTGGTGCGGCTGTCTAAAAAAAATATTTTTTTATTCGAAACAGTCATATTATAAGATTTTATTTTAGACATTAAAATATTCATAAGCCTCGAGTCTGCTGTTCCTTTTGACCCCATATGATTATTAATTCCGTCAATACCAGAATATTTTTCAAATAAATAACTCATTCTTTTTTCTATTTCAGAATCTGTCATAGAAGTTAAAATAAAATCTTTAGCATTTTTCATATGAGAAGGATTTTCAGGTTCTATCGGCAGATGAAGCAGCAGATTTTTACCTGATTCCATTATAAGTTCCATTGATTTATCAGTATGCTCCAAATCAGGTATGACCGCAAAATTCAATTCCGCTTCAATACTCAAAAATTCTTTTAAAAGTTTCAAATTAGAACCGACATCATCAATCACTATTACAAGCGATGAAAATTTATCTTCATTTTTTTGACTGATATTGTTTTCTTCAAAATTCTGAGTCACGCTATAATTTAAAGTGTCTGATTTTTCAATAACTGCGTTTAAGAATTTTTCTGTTAACCCTGAAGTATCTATAGATTCTGTGCGAATATTATTTTTATGAATAATAGAATTGTTTTTTTTTTTCGCGGGATACCAATAATACATGACAGCAGTTATTATCAAAATTATAACAACTGCTATCATGTAATTTTTTTTTTTATTTCTCATTATTTTTCAAAATCTTTCGTATCAAATAATGCGTCAATAAAAACTTCAGCGTCAAATTCCCGCAAATCATCAAGTTTTTCGCCTACTCCAATAAATTTTATTGGAATATTCAATTCCTTGATCATTGCAAAAACTAATCCGCCTTTTGCTGTTCCATCCATTTTGGTCAAAATTATTCCGGTCAACCCTATTGCTTTATTAAACTCCTGAACCTGGTTTATAGCATTTTGACCTGTAGTAGCATCTACTACAAGAAGCACTTCATCCGGAGACGTCGGAAGTTGCTGCTGTATTACACGTTTAATTTTTTTCAATTCGTCCATTAAATTTAATTTTGTATGAAGTCTTCCTGCAGTATCTACGATAAGAACATCTATGTTTTTTGATACTGCCGAGGATATCGCATCATAAACTACTGCTCCAACATCTGCGCCGTGCTGATGTTTTACGCAATCGACATTTGCCCGGTTAGCCCAAATTTCCAATTGTTCTATTGCAGCGGCTCTGAACGTATCGCATGCTGCAAGCATAACTGTTTTATTATTGTTTCTAAAATACGTTGTAAGTTTTCCTATTGAAGTTGTTTTTCCTACGCCGTTAACTCCGCATATCATTACAATAGCAGGTTTTTTATTTTCAATATTCAGTGACACTTTAACCGAATCTATAATATAATTTTTAAGCTCAGTTTTTATACAGTTGATTATTTCATTAACATCAGCATTTTTTGTTACTTTAACATTATTAGCAATTTTTTCAGTTATTGAACAGGCAAGTGCTGCGCCTACATCAGCTGAAATAAGTATTTCTTCAAGCTGTTCAAGAAAATCGCTGTCTATACTTTTTTTTCCAGTCAGCGCCGCTGATATCCCTGAAATAATATTAGTCCTGGTTTTAAAAAGTCCATTTTTTAATTTATCAAACAACCCCATCATTTAACTCCGTATTTTATAACATTTTAAAATTCAGACAACTCAATCATTCTGTTGTACTGCCTGAAAAATGCGAATAAATTATCTTCCATCTATCATTTAATTTTTCAAAAATTACTGTCCAATGAGCTCCTGCAACTTTAATTTTTTTGCCGGATTTTATTGTTTCTATATTACATTTGGCATAAGCTAAAGCATGATTGTTTTCTGAAAAAACAGTAATTTCTGAAACTTTCATCTTCGTGGATTTAAACCCGGAAAAGATTTTTTTAAACAAACTTTCAATTTTTTTTCGGCCAACAACCTTATCAGGCAGGGCTGAATCTATAAGCATAACATCTGCTTTTTCAGAAAAAAACGACATTGTAGTATCAACATCATGATTTTGATACGCTTTAGCCATTGAACTAAACATTAACTTAATTTCTTTTTCAATTTTTAAATTTTTTTTCATTAAATTCTCCCTCCTTTAAATTATAACTCTTTATAAAAATTTATTACTTTTAGTTACTAATCTCTATAAAAATTACAATGTAATTTCTACAGGTTTAATATTCCATATTTCCGAAGCATATTCTTTAATTGCACGGTCGCTTGAAAAAAATCCCATATTAGCGATATTTTTCAAAACCATTCTGTTCCATTTAATTTTATCTCTATAATCTTTATCTATTCTCGAATGAGTATCGACATAAGCTTTGAAATCAGCAAGAAGAAAATACTGGTCAGGCACATTCCCGTCAAGTCCATGCATCAGTGTATCATATAAAGGCCTGAATAAACCTGCATCCCCATTTGCAAGTTCTCCGGATTTTAACATATCTACTACCTGTTTCAATTCCAAGTTATTGTTATAATAATCCCAAGGACTGTATTTTCCGAATTTTTTAAGTTCTGCAATTTCTTCAGCTTTCAATCCGAAAATATAAATATTGTCCTGACCCACTTCATTCATTATTTCTATATTGGCTCCATCAAGAGTTCCTATTGTTAAAGCTCCATTTAACGCATATTTCATATTACCGGTACCTGAAGCTTCTTTCCCGGCTGTTGAAATCTGTTCGCTAACATCAGACGCTGGAATTATAAGTTCAGCAAGAGATACCCTGTAATTTTCTAAAAACACCACTTTTATTTTGTCTCTTACTCTGCTGTCATTATTTATAATATCGCCTACACTATTAATCAGTCTGATTACCAATTTTGCTAAAAAATATCCAGGAGCAGATTTTCCTGAAAACAAAAATGTGCGGGGATGAATGTCAAGATTAGGATTTTCTTTGAGTTTATTGTAAAGATAAAGAATATGAAGAACATTTAAAAACTGACGTTTGTATTCATGCATCCGTTTTGTTTGAGAATTAAAAATTGAATTTATGTCAACATCTATTCCATTATTTTCTTTAATATATTTCGCAAGACGGATTTTGTTATTTTTCTTTATCGAAAATAACTGCATTAAAAATTCTTTGTCATCGCTGAACTCTTCAAGTTTTTTCAACTCATATAAATCCCTAATCCACTTATCTCCAATTTTTTCAGAAATTGATTTTGCCAATTCAGGATTGTCTAACAGCAGCCACCGCCTCTGCGTAATCCCGTTTGTTTTATTATTAAACTTATCAGGATAAATTTCGTGAAATTCTTTGAAAATTTCATTTTTAATAATTTCAGAATGCAGTTTGGCAACTCCGTTTACAGAATGAGAACCTACAATAGCCAAATTCGCCATTCTAACCTGTTTATCAGTACTTTCTTCTATAAGTGATATTTTACTGATTTTTTCTTCACTCGGATTGAAGTCAACCCTTATTTTATTTAATATTTTAGAATTAATGTCGAATATAATCTGAAGATGACGCGGCAATAATTTTTGAAATAAAGAAACCGGCCATTTTTCAAGAGCTTCAGGTAAAACAGTATGATTTGTAAATCCAAAAGTCTTAGTAGTCAATTCCCATGATTTATCCCATGGCAAATTGTATTCATCAATAAAAATACGCATTAGTTCAGGAATTGCAAGAGAAGGATGGGTATCATTCAACTGAATAGCAACTTTTTCCGGAAAATGATCAAAATCCTCATAACTTTTTGAATATCTGCGTATAATATCTTTTAATGTTGCGGCAACAAAAAAATATTGTTGTTTCAATCTCAATTCTTTACCTTCATAAATATTATCATTAGGATAAAGAACCCTTGATATATTTTCTGAATAATTTTTATCTTCAACTGCCCTAACATAATCTCCATGATTGAATATTTTCAAATCAAACTGTTTTGAAGAACGGGCTGCCCACAAACGCAATGTATTAACTGTGTTGTTGCCATAACCTATTATAGGTATATCATAAGGTATAGCTGTAACCTGTCTGGTATTCTGCCATTTATGTTTAGTGTTTCCAAATTCATCTTTATATTTTACAACTTCGCCGAAAAAATTTACAGGTTCAGAATATTCCGGTCTTTCTATTTCCCAAGGATAACCGTATTGAAGCCAAAATTCAGGTTCTTCTACCTGCTGGCTATTTATTATATGCTGATTGAAAATCCCGAATTCATACCTGATTCCGTATCCGTAACCAGGCAATCCTAATGTCGCCATTGAATCGAGAAAACAAGCAGCCAATCTTCCAAGACCTCCGTTTCCTAATCCTGCATCTGATTCCTGTTCAATGATTTTTTTAAAATCATACCCGAAATTTTTTATAACATATTTAGTTTCCTTAATTATATTCATATTTATAATATTATTAAGTATTACTCTGCCCAGAAGAAATTCCAAAGATAAATAATACGCACGTTTTGCATCTTTATTATAATAAGCCTGCTGCGTTTTGGCCCAACGTTCAACCATTCTGTCTCTTACTGCAAGAGCCAGACTTAAATATTTGTCATAATCAGTTGCCAAAAATTCTTCTTTGGCGCGAGTATAATGCAAATGATTGGTTATAGATAATCTTAACCCGTCAGTATCCATTTTTTTACGGTATGAACTCAATAATTCTTTACATACCTGAGGTTCTTTTTCATTTTTTTCAGTCATACTTAGCCTCCCATTTAACAATTTATATATTATATTCAATCATAAAAATATTTAGCCAACCGGCCCTTTTTATTCAATGCTATATAATTTTGCAGATTTTTAAGAAAAAAACAAGGCAAAATTAAATAATTTGTAAAATATTAAATTATTTTTTTTTGGGACATTTATCATTTTTTAATTTTTTGTTGATAATTAGCGGAATCGGAAATGTAAAAAAAGCATTAAAAAAATTTGAATACAAACCTTTAACTGTAAAGAATTTCACCAGTCGCTTAAAAAAATATGCGCCCACCGAAACAAAAAAATATATTGATAGTATTTCACTTAAGCAGGAAAAATACAAGGCAATGTAGTTAGTGTGAAAGCTGAATGACCTTGATTTAGGAGATACCGAAACTATTATATATTTTACAGACAGCCAATGGAATTGTTCACAAAATACAGGGATATATTTTTTTACAAAATCAACTTGTTGTTTATCAATATATAAATTATGTAAAAAATGGCAGAACTGCCAGAATGGCAAAACTGCCATTTAGAAACAT
>JAGOBX010000209.1 GCA_017999075.1 Candidatus Babelota bacterium
AAAAACTGAATACAACTGCGATAAAAAAACTGAATAATGAGAAAGCAGAACTCATCAAGAAAGTGGCTGAACTTGAAAATTCAAACAAATCCGCCAACACGAAAATTGCCGAAGAAAAAAATGCGCTCGCTAAAAAAATCGACGAACTTGAAAAACTGAATACAACTTCGATAAAAAAACTTAATGATGAGAAAGCAGTTTTAGAAAAAAAATATTCCGATTTGGAAAAAGAACTTTCTAATATTAAACTTAAAAATACAGACGAAATCAAAACATTAACTCAAAAACTCAATTCCGCAGAACAGGAAATCAAAACATTAACTCAAAAGCTTACCAATTCAAACGAAAACATTTCAAAAAATTCTTCTGAATTGGAACAATTAAAACATCAAAAATCCAAATTGGAAGAAACCATATCAGTATTTGAAAAAACAAATGCACAAATAAAAAGGGAAAATGAAAAATTATCGGCAAAAATATCCGATTTGACAACTAAACAAAAAGATTATGAAGAATCTTCTGTTTCTTTGAAAATGCAGTACAAAAAATTGGAATCCGAAAAAAAACAACTCGAAGAAGGATTAAAAAATTATGAATCCAGCGTAAAAATTCTAACAGATGATAAAAATCAATTATCAAAAAAAAATCAGGATATAAGTTTAAAACTTAAAGAGTCAGAAACAGTTCAGAATTCTTTAAATGAACAGATAAAAAACGCAGAGTCAGAAAAAAAAGAGAATAAAATTAAATTAACAGGATTAGAAACAGAAATTGTTTCATTAAAATCAGCTAATTCTAAATTAATTGAAGAAAAACAGAATGTTGAAAAAAAAATATTCGACAGGGAAAACGAATTGAAATCCAATACGATACAAATCTCGGAATTAACAAAGTCTTTAACAAAATCTGCAGAAGATTTAAATGTTGTAAAATCACAAAAACAGCAGCTTGAAGAAAGTCTTAAAAATTATGAAAAAAGCACATCACAACTTATTTCAGAGCGCAATTCTCTTGCTCAGGATAAAAATAATCTTATACAGGATAAAAACAATCTGTTGTCAGAAAAATCTGTTATTGAAAACAAATTTAAATCAGCGGAGGCTAAATTTTCAGAAATTTCGAGTGAATATAATACTTTAAAAAAATCTTATGAAGATTTATCAAGCCAGATATCTAAATATAAATCAGATTATCAAACATTATCGTTAAAACTCCAGGATTCTGAAAAAAGCAAAAATGAACTTGAAGGTTTGTTTAAACAACAATCTTCGGAACTAACAAAACTCAAAACTGATTATACTGCATTACTTGATGAAATGAAAATTAAAATAGAAAAAATTTCTATTGTAGCCGACCAGTTTAAAGAAGAAAATTCTTTGTTAAAAAAACAATATGAAACTATGGAACAAAAATATAAAAATCAGAATTATTTGAATGAAGAAAAAATCAAAGATTTGGAATCAAGATTGTCTTCAAAAGAAAATGAAATAATCAGGATGTCTCAGGAACTCGAATCACAATTAAAAATTGTTCATAACACTCATACTGTAGTTTCTGATTTAAACAAATCATTAATTGAAACTAAAAATGAACTGAACAAATTACAAATACTTTATGAACAAAAAAAACAGGATAACATAGTATTAACAAATGAAATAAGTGAAAAAACTAAAAATTACCTTGATATAGAATCAAAACTTAATGCAGCTCTTCAAGAAGTCGAACTTCATAAATCCGCTTCAAATAAATTAAGTTCATCAATTGCTTCTGTATCAACAGAATTATCAAAAATAACATCTGAAAACAGTGATTTACGCAAATCAATTTTATTAAACGAAGAAAATTCAAAACAGCTTTCTGCAAAATTAGCAGAAAAGGATAATTTTATAGTAAAATATAATGACGAAATATCTTCATTGAAATTACAGTTAAATTCTCTCAAATCTGATTTAGAAATAAAAACTGATTTAATCGAAAAATCTCCTGAAAAATCAAAAATAGTAAATGATTTTGAAAAACAAGTAAAAAAAATGAGCGAGGAATTAAAGCAGTATTCTTCCGATAATTCAGCATTAAAAGAAAAATTAAAAAAACTCGAAAATGATTATAACACAACAAAAAAATCTCTAGAAGAAAAAGATACTGCAGTTAAATCCTTAGAAAAATTAAATAAAAATCTAAAAAGAGAGTTAGAATTAACGCTAATGGAACTAAATAAAATAAAAGGGGAATAATTTTTATTTTTGAATTAAATTTGTTTAAATAATCCGTCGAAATACGGTACGTTTATTAATAGAAAAATGACAAATCTAATAATACTTATACAAATTTTTATATTTTTTCAGAACTGAATCTCATTTATTTTACAGTTTAATTCAAGGCATATACAAACATACGCATAAATTTTATACAAGTAAATTATAAACGGTATTTTTTCATATTAGCGATTGGAGAGCTTAGTTAATGGAACAGTCTAAAGTTATTTTAGCCATAAAACAAATTGCAGCAAGTTCAGATCCTGAAAAAATTGATAAACTACAAAAGATTATAAAAAACAGGCATTATAATGATAATATACGGGCTCAATGTATAATTGAACTCGGCAATTTGAAATCGCATATAAGTTTTAGATTTTTAATTAATCAATTAAAAGATCCTGAAGAAACATTAAAAGAAGAAGTAGTATGGTCGATCGGAGAATTAAAAAATCCTCAGGCATACAACGAATTAAAAATTTTGTTAACTGATAAAGATGCTTCTGCAGATTTGCGGATAGCTACAGCTCTGGCGCTATACAACATGGGTTACAAAAAAGAAGTAGAGACAATCTTAAATATGCTTAGAAACAAATATAAAAGAAAAAAGAAACCTTCAAAAGAAATTAAACCTACTTTTCTTGAAATCGAAAATCCTATTCCTTATATTGAATATAAAACTTATACCGTAATAATTTTAATAGGCAGAATAACAGAAGAACATATAGAACGGCTTATTCAAACCATAAATTTTTTAAAAGCAAAAAATCCTGAAAAAAAATATTACCTTGATTTATCTGAATCTGACGAATTCAGGCTCCAGCAATTAAAAATATTATTTCAGTATTCTCAGGCAAACCCAAATTTTTTCAATAATGTTACTTTTATTTCTAATAACGAAAAAATCATAAATTTGATTAAAGAAAGCGGCTTTTTCAAAACATCTCCAATTATTAAGGAATTACACCATAATGATTAATTTTAAAGAAGTTCTTAATAATGAACAATACCAGGCTGTTACGCACAAAGACGGTCCAATGTTAATTTTTGCCGGAGCAGGAAGCGGCAAAACCAGGGTAATAACTTATAGAATTTATAATTTAGTAGAAAAGGAAGGGGTTAATCCCGGGTTAATTCTTGCAGTAACTTTTACAAATAAAGCTGCAGAAGAAATGAGAAACAGAGTTGAACAATTACTGGGCTATAAATCTTATGTCACTGTAAGCACTTTCCATTCTTTAGGTCTCAAAATTTTAAAATATTACGGCAAAGAGATAGGAATAAAATCCGGATTTGTAATTTACGATGATGACGATCAGGAACAACTTATAAAAAAAATTTTAAAAAAAACAAATATTGACATAAAAGAATTTAAACCTTCAGCATATCAAAATAAATTTAACAGATTCAAGGATAATCTATATACAATAGATTTGCTTAAAAACAATTCTGATTTAATAACTTTGCCTTCAGAATTAGAAATTTTCGAAGAATACGAACGTCAAAAATCAAATGCTAATGCTCTTGACTTTGCGGATTTAATTTATAAAACAGTCGAATTATTAAAACAGGAAACACCTTCCGTAAATTATCTTAAATCCAGGTATAATTATGTGATGGTAGATGAATTTCAAGATACAAATTTATCCCAATACACATTATTAAAATTGTTGTGCGCGAAACATAATAATATATGTGTAGTTGGCGACGATGATCAAAGCATATATTCATGGCGCGGAGCTATGATGATGAATATACTTAATTTTGAAAAAGATTTCAAAAATACAAGGACTATTAAACTTGAACAGAATTACAGATCAACACAAAAAATTCTTGAAATATCAAATTTAATTGTAAAAAACAACAAAATACGCGCTGAAAAAACTTTATTTTCCACACGTAAATTCGGAGTCCCGCCTGTAATAAAATCTTTATACAACGATTATGAAGAAGCCGAGTATATAGCCGAAAAAATTATAGAATTAAAAAAATCAGAAAAATATGATTATCATGATTTTGCAATTTTTTTCCGAACAAACAATCAGTCCCGAATCTTCGAAGAAAAATTAAGGGAATACAGGATTCCGCACCTTGTAATCGGAGCTATAAGTTTTTACAACAGAAAAGAAATAAAAGATTTGACAGCATATCTAAAATTCATTACCAATCCTGACGATACAATAAGTTTACAGCGTATTATAAATATGCCTAAACGAAATATCGGGGACGCCACATTAGAAAAAATTTTAACGGTAGCGGCGGCGCAAAATACAAGCGCGTATAAAATTATTTCCAATATAGACAATTTCAACGAATTTAATTCAGGGACAAAACTTAAACTTAAAAATTTTTCAATGCAAATGCAGCCGTTTATAGAACGGGCATTAAATGAAACAGCAGATACATTATTGACTGATTTGGTTGAAGAAATCCAATATCGGGATATCATGGAAAATTCCGAGGATGTAAGGGATAATGCGAGAGTAGATAACATTAATGAGTTTATTAATTCTGCCTGCGAATTTGTACGCAAAAATTCCGAATTTGAAAATAATGAAATAGAATCCGATATTGATTTTGACAATAAAAGCTTCACAGGAACTAAAACATCGGATTTTCTTGAGAAAATAATGTTATTCAGTGAAACAGATAAAATCGACAGTTCAAAAAATTATGTCAGCATTATGACATACCATTGCGCAAAAGGTCTTGAATTTCCAGTAGTATTTATGGTAGGAATTGAAGAAGAAATACTTCCTCATTATAATGCATTATCTTCTGAAGACGATTCACGGCTCGAAGAAGAACGAAGATTATGTTATGTGGGAATAACCCGGGCCAAAGACATAATATATTTAACTCACGCCATGCAGAGATATAAATTCGGAGATATTGTGTATCCAAAAATTTCAAGATTTATTCTCGAAGCGTTTCCAGAATATATCCCTGATTACAAAAAATCAGGCATTTCAAAATTTCCCGCAAAAAACACAAGCACTTTTGAAAAAAGTTATGCCAATAATTTTTCAAGATCAACCGGAACCACAAGATTCTCACGAGAAAAAAATTATGACGCACAAAATTATAATGAAATTCAGACAAAAAGAGATCCCAAACAAATAAAAGAAAATGTTAAAGTAATTCATCCTAAATTCGGTCCCGGAAAAATTTTATGGGTAAACGAAACAGGGGATAAAATCAAAGTATCTTTTCCAAAAGTCGGAATCAAACTTCTGGCTACAGAATTTGCAAATTTAAAAATTTTATAGTATTTTTATTACGGAAATATATATGAAAAAATATTGGTTTAAAATTTATTCGATATTTATTCTATTTATTTTAAATTTTTATACGGCAAATGCTGAAATCACATTTTCGGATTTACAGAAAATTTATCCTAAAAATTTAAAAAATATATCTGTTCCGGCATCGAACTTTATTTCTGAGTATTCCGCAAAATATAATAAAACAGTAGAAATTGATACTGTATATTATTATGCTGATAATTTTAAAATTTACGGACTACTTTACAAACCATTAAAAAAGAAAGCAAACGCAGGAATAGTTATCGCTCACGGTTATTATCCCGCAGAAACATATTTCCAGGGACAAGGCACATTTTCCACAGGCGTAAAACTGGCGGAAGAAGGATTTATAGTTATCATACCTGATTACAGGGGGTATTATAAATCAGAGGGAGGAAACTCTTATCCCTACCCTGGAGAAAGTATAGATATAATAGCAGCGGCAAAAACTCTTGAACAAAAATATAAGCTGAAAAATATATATCTAATCGGTTACAGTTGGGGTGGAGGTATAGCAGCGACTGCCGCGGAAATATCTGCAGTATTTGACAAACTCGTTTTGTACTATCCGCAACTTGGAGGAGTTGAAATAAACCCCCGGGAATTTTCAATGTTAAAAAATCACCCTCAACTTAAATTCACTGGCAGGCAGATTATAGAATTTTTCGAAAACAAATCACCGTTATATAATTCAAATCTTATAAATATTCCGACATTAGTTTTTCACGGAAAAAACGATACAACGGTAAAACCAGAACAATCGGAAAAACTCGCAGAACTAATGAAAAAATCAGGAAAAAATATTGAATTAATAATTTATAACGATTACAGGCATGCATTTGCAGACGGTCCTGATAATAAAAGCTGGAAAAAA
>JAGOBX010000210.1 GCA_017999075.1 Candidatus Babelota bacterium
AATAAGACCAATTATGTCTGGAAGATGAAATTTTCTTGCTGATAAAGGGGCTATCAGCACTATCAACATTACTAATGCGAATATTAAAACAGGATCCTGAACAGGTAAAATGATCATAAAATTTTTGGTATACTTTATTTTAATAAAGTTTACTTAACTGCAATGATTTTGTCAAATGTTTTTACGAATAAAAAATAAATTTGTTCAAATTATTATTGAAAATTTAGTAATAATAAATTGAATAATTTGTTATGGTGATTAATAAGAGGAGGGCGGCCTGATGTATTGAGAGTTTCACACAATGTCAGACCGCCCGTATTAACTCGAACCCAAGCACGTACTGATGATCTGTCTACAATATAACAACTTATCAGATCATAGTAATAAAACCTGAAAACCAGTAACCTTAAAATAAGAAAACTTAAATAAGAACATCCCTAAAAGTACCAGAAAACAAGTAACCCAGAAACGAGTAACCTATAAAAAACTGAGAATGTAACTTAATAACTACAATCAGTTATTTAAGTTACACTTTTAATATAGCAAATATAAATTGAGTTGTCAATGCCTAATTATATAATATAATTCTAATCTTTTATTGTCAATGTTTTAAAAAATAGGGTTCTATTGTATTAGTAAATTATTTTTTTAATATATGTATATATTATATTTTTTTAGAAAAATTTACTGCTTATCAATATATCAATTTTGTAAAAAAACGAAATATTTTTTGATTAAAAAAATGTTTAGTTATTCAAAACATTAAAATCCAATTGTGTCAATTGAAAACCTGATGAATTTTTAAAAATCCGATAATTTCTGCCGCAGTTCATCGAAATGAATTTTGCGGATAAGAGTTTCGCCTGAAGTAATATTAGAATCGGTCCATACAGGAGTTTGTGCTTTTGCTGCGGTTGCTGTCTGTTCCTCTGCAGAGCGCAGTTCGTCAATATGCGTTTTACGTATAAGTGTTTGACTTGCAGTAATTACAGGGTCAGTCCACGAAAAAGCTGAAAGTCCGCGCAATTTACGCGCAAAATTAATTTCATCGCGCAATTCGTCGATGTGTATTTTTCTTATAAGCGATTGTCCTGTTGTCAGCTGAGTATCAGTCCATACTCTGCCGCCGATTTTAAAATATCTTGATGTAGATGTATCGCTGTATAAATCGCTGTCGTATGCAACCACTGTCCATCTATAAACAGAATCGTTTAAATTGACTTGTGGATTGAAATATACTGTATTTCCGTAAGCAGTAGAATCAGCACCGCTTGCGCTGAATGTATCATAACTGCCGGATTTATAATAATAAAAACCGCGAGTGTCAGTTGTAGAATTAGCAAGCAGAACATTTCCATAGCCGCTGTCAACATAAATCAAAAAATGTAATGCATTGCTGTCAGCATCTGCAGGACATTGCCATATTAAGTTCGGCCGCAGATTAAGCGTTCGTCCATAATTTTCAAAATCAGTATAAGGCGCAGGCAGATTTACAGGAGTTAATAATATCGGTGTTTCAGGTTTTGTATTATACAACGCATAAACCATAAAACTTGCTGAATACCAAGTCCTGTTTTCAAACCGGTAACCACCGGCAACCGGTATCTGATGACTATCAAAAGCAACTATTCGGTAGTAATAAATTCCCGTAGATGTATATCCAGAATCAACATACTCGGTGTCTTGGGTGTTTTCGGTGGTGTGTATTAAAAACGCTTCCCAATTATCCGTATCGCCGTTTGCTCTGACTTGAGCCGCAGAAGCGCGATATATTCTGTATCCTGTTAATCCCGTCAATCCTGTTCCATCTTCATCTGCTGCCGGTTTAGTCCAGCGTAAAGTTACCTTTTTTAAAACCGAAGTATCTGCGTCTATAAAACTCGGCGCAGCAGGCGCGACTGTATCTGCGTTTGCAGCAGTATCTATTTCCGCTGTCCTGAACGGCGACCACAAAACCGAGCCGCTAATAACGCTAATCTTCGCGGATATTGATGCAGAATCAGTTGTATTCCAATAATTGTATCTGAAATCAAAAGTATTATTTACATTATTATAAACTGAATAGTTCGGATTGGTTATTGATGTCTGAATATTATTTTTTGTAAATGTATCCCCGGACGACGAGTTAGTCAGATAAATTTGATAATTAGTATTATTTTTAATATTATTTTGCGTAAAATAATTTGAAGAGACATTATCCAAATAAAAACCTTTCTCATTATTGCCAATAATTAAATTTCCTGTAAAATAATTATTATTTGAATTATTGCTTAAATAAAATCCGGTTTGACTATTCGATTTTGAAACATTACTTTTAAAAATATTGTTTGAAGCATTTGAAAATTGAAAACCGTTCTGTAAATTATTACTCGCAGTGTTAGTTTCAAAAATATTATTTGAAGACGCCGAAAAATTAAAACCAGCCCAAGTATTATAATTTGCAGTATTATTTGATGCAATATTATTCGAACCATTCACAGAAATGCCGTGATTATTATTATAATTCGATATATTATTTGTTAAAACATTGCAGCCGTTATTGCTGTCAAGGCGAATCCCGTGTCCTTGAGTGTAATTAACCGAATTTGAAACAAATGTATTTGTATCGGAATTCTGATAAGTATAAATTCCAGTATTGTTTGAATCAGATCTGTTGTTTGAAAAATAATTAAACGAACTTCCGTTGTAAGCGTAAATCCCGTAAAACGGATTTGAAATTACTGAATTGCCTGATAAAATGTTATAAGGAGAATTATTCAGATAAATGCCGTAATAATTTTTAAACACATAACAATTAGAAATCGTATTTGAACAACTTCCGCTCGCTAAATAAATTCCAGCTCCAGCGCCGCCGTTTTTACCGCAATATTCAATTTTTATATTTTCAATTACCGAAGTATCCGAGTTATTAAAATAAATTCCATAATAGCAATCAAAAATCCGCAGATTCGCTATCCGTAAATTCGCCAGTCCATTTGCATATATTCCGTAAAGAGTGGTTGCTGTCGAATCTCCGGCCGGATCAATAATCGTAGTTGCTGAATCTGCGCCGATTAAGGAAGTCCAGTTATTTGTTATTACTACGGTTTCAGCGTAAGTTCCGGCATCCACATAAATTGTACAGCCACTATATGCTCGCAATAATGCTTGAGTTATTGTTCTGAAAGGATAGAGCTGATTACCCATATTCAAATTATCGTTTCCAATATTTGATGTAAAAGAATCATTTGCAGTGGACGCATCATTCACATAAAAAACAGGACCATTATAAAGAGTCGTATCGCTGATTATATTTGAATTTGCTCCGGTTCCGCTTGAATTATAAGCGCGGACACGGTAATAATATACTGTATAAGTCGTTAAGCCGGTAACGCTATAAGTTGTAACATTCCCAACATCTAAATTATTATAACTGCCGACAAAACTGCCGAACCCGGCGTCAGTCGAAAAATCTAAACGATAGCCGGTCGCGCCGGTTGTTGTTCCCCAATTGGCTGTCAAACTGCCTGTATTAATATTTGTTGCGGCTGCTGCAGTTGGCGGCGATGGTAATGTATAAGTTGTGACGGTATTGGAATTGCTTCCTGTTCCGGTTGTATTAATCGCTCTGACGCGGTAGTAGTAAGTTGTTCCAGCAGTCAATCCGGTTACGCTGTAAGTCGTAACATTACCAACATCAAGATTATTATAACCGGTAACAAAACTTGAAAAATCGCTTGCAATCGAAACATCAAGACGATAACTTGTTGCGCTGGTTACCGAACCCCAGTTAGCGCTAAAACTTGTGGTTGTTATAGAATTTGCAGCAGCAGCGGTCGAAGCTGCAGGTAATGTTAATAAATTTTGCGAGCCGGAATTTGAACTTGTTCCTCCTGTGTTATATGCGCGGATGCGGTAATAATATGTTGTTCCGGCTGTCAAACCTGTTACACTACGTGAAGTAACATTGCCGACATCAAGATTATTATAACCGGTAGCATAGCTTGAAAAATCGCTTGCAGTAGAAACATCAAGATAATAGCCGGTCGCGCCGATCGCAGCGCTCCAATTCGCATTAAAACTTGTTTCTGCAATACTTGAAGCTGCATTTGAAGTAGGAGCATTTGGAACTGTCCAAAACGATACATTAGAACCATAAGCCGTTCCTTGAGTATTTGTGGCATACGCGCGGACATAATACAAAGTTCCGGCTGTTAATCCTGTTAATGAGGAAGTGAACGCGCCTGTCGAACCTTTGGCTCCTAAAGTAGTATTTGAATTGGCAGTGGTCGGATTTGTAGAAGTATTCCAGCAATGTCCGTGTTGTGTTGGATTAGGCGAGCCGAGAGCAGTAACATTACCATTGCCAGTTGCAGTAGTTGACGCTATTGAACTGACTGCTTGAGTGGTTACAGTAGGAACAATCGGTCCTGATGCGCCTATTGTTATTGATTGATTAAGAGTAGATTCATATGCCCACTCCTGAATTGAAATCAATGCGTATGTAAAATATCCTGGCGTGCCGCCGTCATAATCTGTCTGATAGTTGTATTTGACCCAGCCATAATAATAATTTCCACTACCTGCGTCAAAACGGATACCTTGATAACTATTTGATCCTGACTGACTCTGAGGTCCTGCATATCTTGTCGGATTCCAGGATAAAACATTGGCATTTATCGTCCAGTTTGAACCGGACGAAACTACATCGCCATAATTACCGTTACATACATGATTTGACATTATTGCGCCGAGATATGTTCTATGCGAAGCGTCATTACCTGCAGTTAATTGCTGTGAAATATTTGTTGTTGAATATGTCGGCGAAGTAGTTGTTGATGTTGTCCCGTTTGAATTAAGTATAATACCAATATAAGTATGGTCAAGACCGCCGGAGCTGCCGGTTGCATTTATTGGTCCTGAATAATAATTTATTGCTCCGAAAGAAATTGTTGAATTTAAAATTAAATTCAGAAGTAAAAAAATAATTATAAAAAAATAATTATAAAAATATGAAAAATTAAATCTTACGATTTTCATATCAAAAAAATAATCCTTTTATCTTCCAAAATTAAAATATGGTTTTTCCTGTAAAATACCGCATGATATTTTTGATAAATAATAGTATTGAACTGATTATAAATATTTTTGTTTATTTATAATAATATAATAGATATAATTATAAATTATTCAATGTTTTTTTAAAAAATTCAGTTTTTTTGTAAAAATAAGAACGTTGCTATGAGCACTTTTTAAATATATAACAAAAATAAAAATTTAAATGTTGATATAAAGATATATTATATGTATAATAAAATTAATACGAAACCATATGAATATTTTCATAATATAAATTTTAAAATAATACAATAACAAAATAATCAATATATGAATTCATGAAAAAAATACGTGTTTTTATTATAGAAGATGAAAAAGATACATTAAATATGTTAATCACATATTTGAAAAAAAATAGTTTTGAAGTAAGCGGATATGCTTTAAATGGAAATGATGCTATTCAAATTATAAAGAATAATCAATCAGATATAATATTAACTGATATTGGGCTGCCAGGTGAGTTTGACGGAATTGAAACTATTGAAATAATTCAGCAGGAAAATGATATTCCAGTAATATTTATTACCGGATTTGATTCACAAGATTTGATTGATAGAGCAAAAAAAATTAAGTATGCAACTTATCTGCATAAACCTATTGATTTAAATAATTTAAGCGCTGCAATTGAGATTGGATTATATCAAAAAAATTCGGATAATATTTTTATTAATTCAATTAGCGAAGCGTATTCTTATAATAAAATAATTTATAATAATAACAATATTCCAGCAGATTATATAATAATTACAGTAAACGACAATTTTGCTAAAATATTAGGATTGGATAAAAAAAATATTTGCGGCAGAAAAGCGTCGGAACTATATGATTTGCAAAATGTGGAATTGAAAAATGATTTTTATAACTTGTTAAAAATATACTCAAACTTGAAACCGAATGGGGAAAAAAATGAGTTTGAAAGGTACTCCCCAATTACCAGAAAATGGTATAAAATAATTACATATTCGCTAAAAAATGAATATTTTATAACATTAAGAAGTGATGTTACCGAATTAAAAAGAAAAGATAAGTATTTGCTTGAGTTTTATACTTCATTACAGTTGATTCCAAGTATAGTTGTAATTACTGATGTTGATGGAAATTTTGAATTTGTAAATTCTGCATTTGAAAGGGTAACAGGATATATAATTGCTGATGTACAGGGCATATCCACCAAAATTTTAAAATCCGAAAATTATGATCCTGGTTATATTAAAAATTTGTGGGATACAATAAAATCAGGAAATATCTGGCGCGGGGAGTTTTACAACCGTAAAAAAAATGGAGAGTTATATTATGAATTTGCGATAATCGGTTCAATTAAAAATGAA